>NZ_VMMY01000013.1:0-83791 GCF_013277455.1 Streptococcus sp. 5346 | reverse complement strand
TGGCGGTGTAGCTCAGCTGCTATACTCTCGTCTTTGGTAGCTTTTAGCAATTAAATAGCCACTAAATGATGGATTTTTGTCAACTGTAGTGGGTTGAAGAAAAGCTAAGCTCGAGAAAGGACAAATTTCGTCCTTTCTTTTTTGATGTTCAGAGCGATAAAAATCCGTTTTTTGAAGTTTTCAAAGTTCCGAAAACCAAAGGCATTGCGCTTGATAAGCTTGATGAGATTATTAGTGGCTTCCAATTTTGCGTTAGAATAGGGTAGTTGAAGAGCGTTGACAATTTTCTCTTTGTCCTTGATAAAGGTTTTAAAAACAGTCTGAAAAAGAGGATGAACCAGCTTAAGATTGTCCTCAATAAGTCCGAAAAATTTCTCTGGTTCCTTATTCTGAAAGTGAAAAAGCAAGAGCTGATAGAGATTATAGTGGTGTTTCAAGTCTTCTGAATAGCTCAAAAGCTTGTCAAGAATCTCTTTATTGGTTAAGTGCATACGAAAAGTAGGGCGATAAAATCGCTTATCACTGAGTTTACGACTATCTTGTTGAATGAGCTTCCAGTAACGTTTGATGGCTTTGTATTCATGGGATTTTCGATCGAACTGATTCATGATTTGAACACGGACACAACTTATAGCACGGCTGAGATGTTGGATAATATGGAAACGATCAAGTATAATTTTTGTATTCGGGAGTGAAACAGTCTGGGAGACTGTTTCAGCCTGAGCCTAGAAAATTGTAACAAATTCTCCTGCCTCTGCAGCCTTCAAATGGCGGACAAGAAAGGCTTTCTCTTCCTCAACCGTCATATATGCATGGTTACGACCACTACGTGTTTCTTGAAGGAGAGAGTCGAGTCCTAACTCCTCATATTTTTTACATTTCGCCAGATTGTTGTTTGATTACAGTCTAAAAGCTATATAATCTCTTTATAAGGTTTGCCCATCAGACGAAATAGAACGATTTGAAGGCGTTTATGATATTTAGCTGTACTAGAGTCTTTTAAAAGTGTTTTGATGGTTTGGATTTCTTCTTTAGTTGATTTCATATCACTATTGTATAATGCTTTTTGATTTTATAGTAGATTGAAATAAGATATGAACAACTCTATTAGGAAAGTCAAATTAATTTCTAGAAATGTTTTAGCAGCTACAGCGTACTATTCCAAACTCAACTAACTATAGTCTAGTATAACGTTGTACAAGAAAAGTGCAAATAAGAAATCTCCAGATTAGGAACTATCAGTGAGTTCTCTAGTCTGGAGATTTTTCAATATACTTCGTTATTGGGCGGTTACATTTCACTTCCAACTCTTGAGTGAAATTTCTCCGCTATTTAGCCAAATTTCTTTTCCGTTATCACATTGAACTAAAAGTTTACCACTTTCAGAGATGTCTTTAGCAAGTCCCTTGTGGTCTTTTTGATCTAGTGTGAAAGTAACTTCTTTTCCAAGAACGAATGACTGTTTTTTATATAGGTATAATAACTCATCTATTGGTGTTTCGAAGAAAGCACGCCAGATTTCTATGATTAATTCATTCCTTGTTATTGGAGCTGTAGTTTTAAATAAGCTAGCAGCTTTTTCTTTTAATTCTTGTGGGAAATCATTAATAGTAAAGTTGATTCCTACTCCGATAATGATATCTGTGACGAGGCTTGTTTCTACAGAGGTCATTGCTTCAGTGAGGATTCCTCCAATTTTATGATTGTTTAGGTAGATATCATTGACCCATTTTATGTCGACATCTATTAAAGTTAGGTTCTTAATTGCTTTGTAGATAGCTCCTGCTACAAGTAGTGTGTAGGACGGTAATTTGTCGTAAGGAAGATTTGGTTTGAGATGGAGTGTCATATAAATGCCACCTTGTGGTGAGTAGAAAGAACGTTGAAATCGACCTCGGCCTGCTGTTTGATAGGAAGCTATATAGAGGGTGTTTGCTTCATTCCCTAAATCAATTGCTTCTTTTGCATCCAGTTGTGTTGATTTTGTTTCGGGTTTAAAGCTGACTTTAATTGGAAGATTTTCTTCTAGAATATCTGGAAGAATAAGGTCTCCATTCACCAGTTTATAGCCTTTGTTTTTGATACTATCAATTTCAATGCCTTCTTGTTCTAAACGCTTGATGGCTTTCCAAATTGATGTTCGAGTCAGTGATAGTTCTTCTGCAATCTTTTCTCCGCTGATATAATCGGTTTCTTTAGCTAGAATTTGGTAGACGGCTTGGTATGATTTCATAGTGTTTCCTTTCTTTAGAAATTGTAAATGATTTAAATATAGTTTGGGTAGTTGGTCAAAATCTTATTATATTACTACTATTTTAACATATACCTAGTCTTTACGGTATGATTTTCTTATAGTAAATCTAGTCATTAAGTTTGAGTTTTGAAATATCAGTATTTTTGCTCCCTTTTTTACCTAGTAAACGTTTCCTTTGTTTTCAAATTGCTAAAAAAGTGGTACAATATAGGGTAGCTTACTATTATCTGAATCAACTGATTTGGAGAGAAAGGATTCATTTTGAAATCAATAGGCTTTATTGAAAAGCTGAAAGGGTTGTCTAGTAAAGAGCTGATTTTATTGGGAATTATCCTGAGTATCTTTTTGCCCTTTTATCTTTTTGTAGTTGTATTCTGTTTATATATTATTAGTTTGATTTTTACAGGAGACATGAAAAGTATTCTTCAGAAAATGGGGGAGCATCCGATGCTGCTTCTTTTTCTTGGCTATAGTACTGTTATATCCGTTTTTGCACAAAATTGGATGGGAGTCGTAGCTTCAGTAGGAATTTTTCTATTTACTGTTTTCTTTTTGCATTATCAGTCGATTTTATCACATAAATTCTTTCGATTGATTTTGCAGCTCGTCTTGTTTGGTAGCGTCTTGTCAGCTGCTTTTGCGAGTTTAGAACATTTCCAAATTGTGAAGAAATTTAACTATGCTTTTCTTTCACCCAATATGCAGGTGTGGCATCAGAATCGTGCAGAGGTGACCTTCTTTAATCCTAATTATTATGGAATTATTTGTTGTTTCTGTATCATGATTGCCTTCTATTTGTTTACAACGACCAAGTTGAATTGGTTGAAAGTATTCTGTGTGTTTGCAGGCTTTGTGAATCTCTTTGGTTTGAACTTTACGCAAAATCGAACTGCCTTTCCTGCTATTATCGCTGGAGCCATTATCTATCTCTTTACGACCATTAAAAACTGGAAGGCCTTTTGGCTAAGTATTGGGGTCTTTGCGATTGGCTTGAGCTTCCTCTTTTCTAGTGATTTGGGAGTTCGGATGGGGACTTTAGACTCTTCTATGGAAGAACGCATTTCTATCTGGGATGCTGGGATGGCCTTGTTTAAGCAAAATCCTTTTTGGGGTGAAGGGCCATTGACCTACATGCACTCGTATCCTCGGATAAATGCTCCTTATCATGAACATGCTCACAGTCTTTATATTGATACGATTCTGAGTTACGGAATTGTAGGGACTATTTTACTAGTTTTGTCTTCTGTGGCTCCTGTTCGCTTGATGATGGATATGAGTCAGGAGTCGGGGAAACGCCCGATTATCGGTCTTTATCTGTCTTTCCTTACAGTGGTTGCTGTACACGGAATCTTTGACTTGGCCCTCTTCTGGATTCAGTCAGGTTTCATTTTCTTGCTAGTTATGTGCAGTGTTCCATTGGAGCATCGAACGTTGGTATCGGACATGACGGATTAAGTTTATAAGATTAGAATCTTCTACCTTGGGTGGGAGATTTTTTTACTGGGAAAAATTATTTCTAAATCGAAATAGTTGACAGTTAGAATAATGAGTGTTACAATTGCTTTATTCGTTTCGATATCGAAATAAATTGGAGGTGTCATGAAAGATAGTCATTTGGTAGCCCATCATATTCGTTTGTTGAATGGTCGAATTTTTCAAAAGTTACTGAGCCAAGATACTGAAGCTCTTTATCGGAGTGAACAGGGCAAGATTTTAGCGGTTTTATGGAATAGTAAAACTGGCTGCGCAACTGCGACAGATATTGCGCTTGCGACTGGGCTTGCTAACAATACACTGACGACTATGATTAAAAAGCTAGAGGAACAAAATCTTGTAACTATTAGTTCATGTGGAGAAGATAAGCGTAAAAAGTATTTGGTTTTAACAGAGTTGGGGCAGTCTCAGAAAGAAGTGGGGCATCGTGTCAGTCAGAAATTGGATACGATCTTTTACAAAGGATTTTCAGAGGAAGAAATTCGTCAGTTTGAAGCCTTTCAAGAAAGAATTTTGGCTAATCTGAAAGAGGAGGAAAATGAGGTTTAAAATGGAGCAAATTAGCTGTTTATAAGTAAAGGCCACTTTTGACTTTGTTTTCCAACTCTTAGGACAAGGAAATTATGTGGTTAGCTATGGTCAGACTCAGATTGATGGCCTTGCCTATGCCCAGTACGATATCTTCCGACTAGAAAAAGGTAAAATTGTGGAGCATTAGGATAATAAGGAAGTCATGCCTAAGGTAGAAGAGTTGACCAACCGAGGAAAGTTTTAAATTGAGGATACAGAATGATTGAATACAAAAATGTAGCTTTACGTTACACAGAAAAAGATGTCTTGAGAGATGTCAATTTACAGATTGAGAATGGAGAGTTTATGGTTTTAGTTGGGCCATCTGGGTCCGGTAAGACGACCATGATTAAGATGGTCAACCGCCTCTTGGAGCCAACTGATGGAAATATTTATATGGATGGCAAGCGCATCAAAGATTATGATGAGCGTGAACTTCGTCTTTCTACTGGTTATGTTTTACAGGCTATTGCTCTATTTCCTAATCTAACGGTCGCGGAAAATATTGCCCTGATTCCTGAGATGAAAGGATGGTCTAAGGAAGAAATTGCTCAGAAAACAGAAGAGCTTTTGGCAAAGGTTGGTTTACCAGTAGCTGAGTATGGACATCGTTTGCCTAGTGAATTATCTGGTGGGGAGCAACAGCGTGTTGGAATTGTACGGGCTATGATTGGTCAGCCTAAGATTCTCCTCATGGATGAGCCTTTTTCAGCCTTGGATGCTATTTCGAGAAAACAGTTGCAGGTTCTGACTAAAGAATTGCATAAAGAGTTTGGGATGACAACGATTTTTGTGACCCATGATACGGATGAGGCCTTGAAGTTGGCGGACCGTATTGCTGTCTTGCAGGATGGAGAGATTCGCCAGGTAGCGAATCCTGAGACAATTTTAAAAGCACCTGCCACAGAATTTGTAGCAGACTTGTTTGGAGGTAGTGTTCATGACTAATTTAATTGCAACTTTTCAGGATCGTTTTAGTGATTGGTTGACAGCTCTATCTCAACATTTGCAGTTGTCACTATTGACCTTGTTGCTGGCCATCTTTATAGCGATTCCCTTGGCTGTTTATCTTCGCTATCATGAGAAATTGGCCGACTGGGTCTTGCAGATTGCAGGGATTTTCCAGACCATCCCGTCTCTTGCCTTGTTGGGGCTCTTTATCCCCTTGATGGGAATTGGAACCTTGCCAGCTTTGACAGCTCTAGTGATCTATGCGATCTTTCCGATTTTACAAAATACCATCACTGGACTCAAGGGAATTGATCCGAGTCTGCAAGAGGCTGGGATTGCCTTTGGGATGACTAGGTGGGAGCGTCTCAAGAAGTTTGAAATTCCACTTGCTATGCCTGTTATGATGTCTGGGATTCGGACGGCAGCGGTCTTAATTATCGGTACGGCAACTTTGGCGGCCTTGATTGGGGCGGGAGGACTGGGGTCCTTTATCCTTTTGGGAATTGACCGTAATAATGCCAGTCTGATTTTGATCGGGGCCCTTTCTTCTGCAGTGCTTGCCATTGCCTTTAACTTCCTGCTAAAAGTGATGGAAAAGGCAAAATTGCGAACGATTTTTTCTGGTTTTGCCTTGGTGACAATATTGCTCGGTCTGTCTTATAGTCCAGCCCTCTTGGCTCAAAATGAGAAAGAAAACTTGGTTATTGCTGGAAAATTGGGACCAGAACCAGAAATTTTGGCCAATATGTATAAGTTACTGATTGAAGAAAATACCAGCATGACTGCGACTGTTAAACCAAATTTTGGGAAAACAAGCTTTCTCTACGAAGCTTTGAAAAAAGGCGATATTGATATCTATCCTGAATTTACTGGTACGGTGACTGAAAGTTTGCTTCAACCATCACCTAAGGTGAGTCATGAGCCAGAGCAGGTTTATCAGGTGGCGCGTGAAGGTATTGCCAAACAGGATCATCTAGCCTATCTCAAACCCATGTCTTATCAAAATACCTATGCTGTAGCTGTTCCAAAAAAGATTGCTCAAGAATATGGCTTGAAGACCATTTCGGACTTGAAAAAAGTGGAAGGGCAGTTGAAGGCTGGATTTACTCTCGAGTTTAATGACCGTGAAGATGGAAATAAGGGCTTGCAATCAATGTATGGTCTCAATCTCAATGTAGCTACCATGGAACCAGCCCTTCGCTATCAGGCTATTCAGTCAGGTGATATTCAAATCACGGACGCCTATTCGACCGATGCGGAATTGGCGCGTTATGATTTACAGGTATTGGAAGATGATAAACAACTCTTCCCACCTTATCAAGGGGCTCCACTCATGAAAGAAGCTCTTCTCAAGAAACATCCAGAGTTGGAAACAGTTCTCAATAAATTGGCTGGTAAAATTACTGAAAGCCAGATGAGCCAGCTCAACTACCAAGTCGGTGTTGAAGGCAAGTCAGCAGAACAAGTAGCCAAGGAGTTTCTACAAGAACAAGGTTTGTTGAAGAAATAGTTTGAAAATGTCAAACTCAACTTTGTTAAACGACCATATAGAAAACTGCTCAGACAATGTTGTCTGGGCTTTTTTGATTGTTGAAAAGATGAAAACTCAGTAGCCTAGAAATAAGGCAACTGAGCTCTACTCTGTATTCAATTTTTAGGAATGAGAAGGTCTAGATAAAACTGGACAACTTCCTGGTATGTAAAGTCTTGTCCTTTTTTGAGCCACCAGGTCAATGTCTCGATAAAGTTGGACACGACCAAGTGTTGGAGGTAAGAAGTAGGCAGATTAGTGTGGGCTTCTTTTAACTCATCAGCCAACATGGGATAGACATGGTGTTCTAGCTCTTTATGGAGTTGACGGAGGAAGTAGTCATTTTTGGAAAATAGCAGACTGGTAACATGGTCCTGGTTTTTCTGAAAATGTAAAAAGATATGTGCGAGGTAGTCCTCGGTAGTAAAGTGTCCTTCCCTTTCAAAGAGATGATGAAAGAGGTAGCGACAGAGCTCATCTAAAAGGAGTTCCTTGCTTTCATAGTGACAGTAAAAAGTAGAACGCCCAACATCTGCTAGGTCAATGATATCCTGAACAGTAGTGGCATCATAGCCTTTGTCGTTCAAAAGTTGTAAAAAAGCTTGATAGATGGCTTTTTTCGTCTTGCTGACTCGACGGTCTCTTTTTGGCATGTAGACACTTGAGACAAACTGTTCAGAACTGAACATGGCTGACAGTTTGCTTCTATCCTTTCTTTGAATTTTATTAGATAATACAAATGAAAGAAGTATGTATATACCCATTATGCCAAAGGAGGGAGAGAAATGAGTTCTAAAACATCTATCTGGTTAGCTTTTTTCTTAAATTTAAGCTATGCGATTGTTGAGTTTATCGCAGGAGGAATCTTTGGTTCGAGTGCAGTTCTTGCTGATTCCGTTCATGACTTGGGAGATGCTATAGCCATTGGCATCTCAGCCCTTTTAGAAACAATTTCAAACCGTGAAGAAGATAGACAGTACACCTTGGGTTACAAACGTTTTAGTCTTTTAGGAGCCATGCTAACGGCTGTGATTCTTATGATAGGGTCTGTCCTAGTGATCTTGGAAAATGTCACAAAGATTGTTCACCCGCAACCCGTCAATGAGGAAGGCATCCTCTGGCTGGGAATCATTGCAGTAGCCATTAATGTGCTAGCAAGTCTGGTAGTTCGTAAGGGGAAAACAAAGAACGAGTCAATTCTTAGCCTGCATTTTTTGGAAGACACTCTTGGTTGGTTGGCCGTCATTCTAATGGCGATTATTCTTCGATTTACCGATTGGTATATCTTGGATCCGCTCTTGTCTCTTGCTATTTCCTTCTTTATTCTGTCAAAAGCCCTTCCACGTTTTTGGAGAACGCTCAAGATATTCCTCGATGCAGTGCCAGAAGGAGTAGATATCCAGAAGATCAAGACGGATTTAGCAGAATTGGACCATGTCGCTAGTATCAATCAGCTTAATCTCTGGACTATGGATGGTTTGGAAAAAAATGCCATTGTCCATGTTTGTTTAAAAGAGATGGAGCATATGGAAACTTGTAAAGAATCTATTCGAATTTTCCTCAAAGATTGTGGCTTTCAAAATATTACCATTGAAGTTGATGCAGACCTAGAAAGTCACCAAGCACATAAGCGAAAGGTGTGAGTTGGAGCGGAATCATAGAGATTATTAGAGAAACAGCCTTGCTAGAGGTCGTTTTGTAATCCTAATCATTCTTTGTACTCTCTCTCAATGTCAGTCTGGTTCCCAGCATGGTCAGGCTAGGTATTTTCCGACCGTGGAGTACTTCCTTATTAAGAATATCCATACCTGCTCGGCCCATTTCTTCGGTATAGACGGTGATGCTGGAGAGGGGAGGATAGACTTGCTTTGTCAGGCTGGTGTCGTTAAAGGAAATAAGACTGACGCGGTCTGGCAGGGTGATTCCAGCTTCTTGGAGGGCACGGAGGGCACCGATAGCTAAACTATCGCTGGCTGCGAAAAAGGCTGGTGGCAGTTGGTCTCCCAAGCTCTGAATGGCCTCTTTCATCAAGTCATAGCCAGACTGGGCGGTAAAGCTTCCTTGAAAGACCAGTTCATCATGATAGATTCCTTTTGTTTGACTGTAGTTTCTAAAATTTTCCAGTCGCTTGTCCTGAATGATTTCTTCTTGGTCAGTTGTTTCTTCAAGGCCTGTTAGAATCCCGATGCGGTCCATCCCTTGGCTGAGAAAATAATCGATAACCTGTTTCATGGCAGTGTAAAAGTCTGTGATAATGCAGGTGTGTCCCAGCGAGAGGGTATCGCTATCTAGAAAGACAAGAGGCTTTTGGTATTCTTCAAAGGCAGAGATCTGAGCTCGACTAAACTTTCCGATGCAGAGAATCCCGATGACTTCCTCGCTCAGTGTAAAAGGATGGTCATTAAAATAGCGTAAAATATCATAGTCCAGTTCTTGGGCTCTTTTTTCTATTCCTAGGCGAATCTGGTAGTAGTAGAGATCGTCTAACTCCCCTTGTTCGCTGACCCATTGGATAATGGCAATCTTTTGCTTGGGCTTGTGGGACTCGCCTGTCTTGAGGTGCTTAGTGTAGCCCAACTCTTCAGCAACGGTTAAAATACGGTGTCTGGTTTCTTCTGTAACAGATAGGCTCTGGTCGCGATTGAGGACGCGGGATACGGTCGCGATAGAGACAGAGGCTAGCTGTGCAATGTCTTTTAAGGTAGCCATAAATCCTCCTTGATTAGATTAGTATATCATATTCTTTTGCCTTTTACCGATATTTTAGTAAAAATTTAGTAAAAAGGATTGACCTTGGAAAATCCCTTGGATACAATAGAAGAAAACGATTACACGTTAAGGTGACTTAACGGACAGTCAAAGGAGAATTCATATGACACAAGATCTTACTGCTGAAGCTCTTCGCAAAGACTTTCTTGCTGTTTTTGGTCAAGAAGCAGACCAAACTTTCTTTTCACCAGGTCGTATCAACTTGATTGGTGAACACACAGACTACAACGGTGGGCACGTTTTTCCTGCTGCTATTTCCTTGGGAACTTACGGTGCAGCTCGCAAGCGTGACGACCAAGTCTTGCGTTTCTACTCAGCTAACTTTGAGGAAAAGGGTATCATCGAAGTGCCTCTCACTGATCTCAAGTTTGAAAAAGAGCACAACTGGACCAACTATCCAAAAGGAGTTCTTCATTTCTTGCAAGAAGCTGGACATGTGATTGACAAAGGTTTTGATTTTTATGTTTATGGGAATATCCCAAATGGTGCTGGTTTGTCTTCTTCAGCATCCTTGGAACTCTTGACAGGAGTCGTGGCAGAGCATCTCTTTGATTTAAAATTAGAGCGTCTCGATTTGGTCAAAATCGGAAAACAAACAGAAAACAACTTTATCGGAGTCAACTCTGGTATCATGGACCAGTTTGCTATCGGTATGGGAGCGGACCAACGTGCAATTTACCTAGATACTAATACTTTAGAATACGATTTGGTGCCACTTGATTTGAAGGACAATGTCGTTGTTATTATGAACACCAATAAACGTCGTGAATTGGCGGATTCTAAATATAATGAACGCCGTGCTGAGTGTGAAAAAGCAGTAGAAGAATTGCAAGTTGCTTTGGACATTCAAACCTTGGGTGAATTGAATGAGTGGGCCTTTGACCAATATAGCTATCTGATTAAAGATGAAAATCGTTTGAAACGTGCTCGCCATGCTGTGCTTGAAAACCAACGTACCCTCAAAGCTCAAGCAGCCCTTCAAGCAGGAGATTTGGAAACATTTGGTCGTTTGATGAATGCGTCACACGTTTCCCTAGAGCATGACTATGAAGTAACGGGTTTGGAATTGGATACTCTTGTTCATACAGCTTGGGCACAAGAAGGAGTTCTCGGTGCTCGCATGACAGGGGCTGGTTTTGGCGGCTGTGCCATTGCTTTGGTGCAAAAAGAAGCTGTTGAGGCCTTTAAGGAAGCTGTAGGCAAGCACTACGAGGAAGTAGTTGGCTACGCTCCAAGCTTCTATATCGCTGAAGTTGCAGGTGGCACTCGCGTTCTTGACTAGTCAAAAGGAGTCTTTATGGTGACCTTAGTAGATAAATTTGTAACACATGTCATTTCTGAAAGTTCATTTGAGGAAATGGATCGAACCTACCTGACAAATCGTATCTTGGCACGAGTGGGAGATGGTGTTTTGGAAGTTGAGACCAATCTGGATAAATTGATTGACCTCAAGGACCAGCTTGTCGAGGAGGCGGTTCGATTAGAGACGATTGAGGATAGTCAGACTGCGCGTGAAATCCTTGGTGCTGAACTGATGGATTTGGTGACTCCTTGTCCGAGTCAGGTCAATCGTGACTTTTGGGCAACCTATGCCCACTCTCCTGAGCAGGCGATAGAGGATTTTTATCAACTCAGTCAGAAGAATGACTACATCAAGCTCAAGGCTATTGCTAAAAATATCGCTTATCGTGTTCCATCTGACTACGGAGAACTTGAAATTACCATCAATCTCTCTAAGCCTGAAAAGGATCCAAAGGAGATTGCGGCAGCTAAGTTGGTGCAAGCTAGTAATTATCCTCAGTGTCAGCTTTGTCTAGAGAATGAAGGCTACCATGGTCGGGTCAACCACCCAGCCCGTAGCAATCACCGAATTATCCGCTTTGAAATGGCGGGTCAGGAGTGGGGCTTCCAGTATTCGCCCTATGCTTACTTTAATGAGCACTGTATTTTTTTAGATGGCCAGCATCGTCCCATGGCCATTAGTCGTCAGAGCTTTGAGCGTCTGCTGGCTATCGTAGAGCAGTTTCCGGGCTATTTTGCGGGTTCAAATGCGGACTTACCAATTGTGGGGGGCTCTATTCTAACTCATGACCACTATCAGGGAGGCCGTCACATATTTCCTATGGAATTGGCTCCCTTGCAAAAAACTTTCTCTTTTGCTGGTTTTGAGCAGGTCAAGACTGGGATTGTCAAGTGGCCTATGTCAGTGTTACGTTTGACTTCGGATTCCAAAGAGGATTTGATCAACTTGGCTGATAAGATTTTGCAGGAATGGCGCCAGTATTCAGACCCTACAGTGCAGATTTTAGCAGAAACAGATGGAACACCGCATCACACCATCACACCTATAGCGCGCAAACGTGATGGCCAGTTTGAGTTGGACTTGGTCTTGCGGGACAATCAGACTTCTGCAGAACATCCTGATGGCATCTATCATCCCCACAAGGATGTCCAACATATCAAGAAGGAAAATATCGGCTTGATTGAGGTCATGGGCTTGGCAATCTTGCCACCACGTCTGAAAGAAGAAGTGGAGCAAGTCGCTAGCTATCTTGTAGGAGAAGCTGATGCAGTTGCCGACTATCATCAGGAATGGGCAGACCAACTCAGAGCCCACCATCCAGACCCAACAGATAAAGAAAAAGCCCTTGAAATCGTCAAGGACTCTGTTGGTGCTATCTTTGCGCGTGTACTTGAGGATGCAGGAGTCTACAAGCAGACGGAACAAGGGCAGACAGCCTTTATGCGCTTTGTGGAGCAGGTCGGAATTTTGCCAGACTAGGTGCTTTCTCCTTGCACAGTCCTATAAAAAGTAGTATCATAGTGTCGTTTGAACTATCAGGAGGAAACGATGAAAGATTTTCATTTTGACGCTATATCTGCCTTTGAAAATTACGAAATTGAACAAATGAGAGATGGTCACGTTGTGGTGACGACCAAAGTAGTGGACTCGTCGCTCAACTACTATGGCAATGCCCATGGTGGCTATCTCTTTACCCTTTGTGACCAGATCAGTGGTTTGGTGGTTATCTCGCTGGGGCTTGATGGGGTGACACTCCAGTCCTCTATCAACTACCTCAAAGCAGGAAAACTCGACGACGTGTTGACCATTGAAGGAGAATGTGTCCATCAAGGTCGCACAACTTGTGTGGTGGATGTAGATATCACCAATCAAGAAGGCAGAAATGTCTGTAAAGCAACCTTTACCATGTTTGTTACAGGCCAAAGGTCAGAAGACAGACAGGTAAGGATATAAAGAGTAATTTAATAGAGTGAGGTGAATTTTGGAATTTATAAAATTTGCCTTACTCATTTTTTGATATTGATATGATTTAATTCTAAAATAGAAAATTTAGTAATGTGGTAGAAAATACAAGAGTTGTGTTTTAATTTCTATGGTATAATTAAAAGCATGAAGATAAAAGAAATAAAGGAAATTACTTTACAACCGTTCACGAAATGGACAGGTGGTAAAAGACAATTATTGCCTGTTATTAGAGAATTAATGCCTAAAACCTATAACAGGTATTTCGAACCTTTTGTTGGAGGTGGAGCTTTATTTTTTGATTTAGCTCCTAAAGATGCAGTTATTAATGATTTTAACGCTGAACTAATAAATTGCTATCAACAAATTAAGGACAATCCTCAAGAATTGATTGAAATTTTGAAAGTTCATCAGGAATATAATTCAAAAGAATATTATTTAGATTTACGTTCTGCTGATCGTGATGAAAGAATAGATATGATGTCTGAAGTACAAAGGGCAGCACGTATTCTCTATATGTTGAGAGTAGACTTTAATGGTTTATATCGTGTGAATTCTAAGAATCAGTTTAATGTACCTTATGGTCGTTATAAAAATCCTAAAATTGTTGATGAGAATTTGGTATCTGCTATTTCAACTTATCTGAATAATAATCAAATAGAAATTAAAAAAGGAGATTTTGAAAAGGCTGTTTTGGATGTTCAACCAGGGGATTTTGTATATTTTGATCCCCCGTATATTCCATTGTCAGAGACAAGTGCCTTTACTTCCTACACTCATGAGGGGTTTTCATATGATGATCAAGTAAGATTAAGAGATACCTTTAAAAAATTGAGTGATGCAGGGGCTTATGTTATGTTGTCAAACTCCTCTAGTTTTTTGGTAGAGGAGTTGTATCGAGATTTTAATATCCATTATGTTGAAGCTAACCGAACTAATGGAGCAAAATCTTCGAGTCGAGGAAAAATTTCTGAAATTATAGTCACAAATTATGAAAAATAACGAATATAAGTATGGAGGTGTTTTAATGACAAAACCATACTATAATAAAGATAAAATGATTCTTGTTCATGCAGATACGTTTAAGTTATTATCGAAAATGAAACCAGAAAGCATGGACATGATCTTTGCTGATCCTCCATATTTTTTGAGTAACGGTGGTATATCAAATTCTGGGGGACAGGTTGTATCTGTAGATAAAGGTGACTGGGATAAGATTTCTTCCTTTGAGGAAAAGCACGAATTCAATCGTAAATGGATTCGTTTAGCAAAAGAAGTTTTGAAGCCTAATGGGACTATTTGGATTTCGGGGAGTTTACATAATATTTACTCAGTTGGAATGGCATTAGAGCAAGAAGGTTTTAAAATTCTAAATAACATTACTTGGCAGAAAACAAACCCTGCACCTAATTTATCCTGTCGTTATTTCACTCATTCTACTGAGACTATTTTATGGGCAAGAAAAAATGATAAAAAAGCTCGTCATTATTACAATTACGATTTGATGAAAGAGCTAAATGATGGTAAGCAAATGAAAGATGTTTGGACAGGTGCTTTGACGAAAAAAGCTGAGAAATGGGCTGGCAAGCATCCAACACAAAAACCAGAATATTTATTGGAACGTATAATTTTGGCCTCTACTAAAGAGGGTGACTATATTCTAGATCCATTTGCTGGTAGTGGCACTACGGGTGTTGTTGCGAAGCGATTAGGTAGAAGATTTATAGGTATCGATGCTGAAAAAGAATATTTGAAGATAGCTAGAAGAAGATTAGAGGAGGAAAACTATGGCTAGAAAACCAAATAAACATGGAGGAGGAGCCAAAACGACGACTAATGGTTTGAAATTTGAAAGAGATACTGATTTTTCGGAATTAGTAGATTCCCTTCCAGGATATGAAGTTAAAGAAATAGATTTCAAAGATAGAAAAGCAACAAAAGGCTTTGAAGTTTTTAGAGTTGGGGAAGAAGAAATCATTGGTAAAATTATGCCTCAATATAGATTTTATGATTTTTTGAAAGAATTAGGGATTAAGAATACCAATTCTAAACAATGGAAACCAGATGAAGTATTTATAAATTTTGAAAATCATACAGTTTATATAGTTGAGAAAAAATGGCAGGAAAGCGAAGGAAGTGTTGATGAAAAACTACTGGGCTTTGGCAATAAAAGACGTATTTATCAACGTTTGTTAGATAGTGTGCAAGAGGGTGAACCATTTTCTGTGCAATTCATATTTGTTGGAAATAAAAGTTTTTTTGGTCAAGATAAATATCGTGATACTTTTGAAATGTTACGAGGGGATGGCATCAAAATAATGCTTGATGAATACGACATGACATTTTTTGGTTTATTTTAATTACAAGGTGAATTATGGATTTTAATACTTACATTTCTTCATCATCAGAAGATAGATTACAAAATTTTTTAAATACTCTCTCAATTACTAACAGAACTCCAGAGTACTATGTGAATTGGAAGAAAGTTGACCGTGAGACAAAGAAGTATGAACTAGAGTTGAATACTTTGAACTACTTAATTGGTAAAGATGATATTTATTCAGAAGCTCTACGTTTATTCACTAGACAACCTAATTTGTTAAAAGCTATTCCTAGCCTAATTGCAAGTCGTGATAAAGTTTTAGATGTTTTAACAATAGATGAAAACGATAATATGTCTTTTGAACAATTGGATTTCAAAACGATAGACACTAGTAGAATAGATGATTACATGAAATTTATTGAGCAATCCGGTTTATTAAATTTTTTACAACAACATGCTAATCGTTCATTAGTTGATTATGTTTATGGAGTGGAGACTGGATTAGATAGCAATGCACGAAAAAATCGAAGTGGAACAACCATGGAGGGGATTTTAGAGAGACATGTAGCAAAAATTTCTCAGGAACAAAGATTAGAATGGAAAGCTCAAGCTACAGCTCAATATATTAAAGATAAGTGGGGGATTAAAGTACCTGTTGATAAGTCTGAGAGAAGATTTGATGTTGCAGTTTATTCCCGAGAAAAACATAAGGTTTGGTTGATTGAAACAAATTATTATGGCGGCGGAGGAAGTAAATTAAAAGCGGTTGCTGGAGAGTTTACTGAACTCAGTCAATTTGTTATTACTTCAGATGACGATGTTGAATTTGTTTGGGTTACTGATGGTCAAGGATGGAAAACAGCACACTTACCATTAGCAGAAGCATTTAGTCATATTACGAATGTATTTAATTTAGAGATGTTAAGAGAAGGATTTTTAGCTGATTTATTTTTATAATGATTGCTCATTAGCTACACAAAAAAGAGGTTCACACCTCTTTTTCTTATTTCTTTTTATGATTTAATACGGCATTGAGGACAATGGCGAGTAGGCTGGCTACGACGATTCCGTTTGAGAAGAACATTTGGAAGGCTGTCGGCATGCTGACAAAGAGATTACTGTTATTTAGACCGACACCTGCAGCGATTGAAACAGCTGCGATAAGGAAGTTATGTTCATTGTTAGCAAAGTCAACACGGGCGAGGATTTGCATTCCTTGAATAGATACAAAACCAAACATCACCAGCATGGCACCACCGAGGACAGGACTTGGAATGATTTGGGCAAGGGCACCAAACTTAGGAAGAAGTCCAAGGAGAATCAGGAAACCAGCTGCGTAGTAGATTGGCAGACGAGTCTTGATACCTGACAATTTAACCAAACCAACGTTTTGTGAAAATCCTGTGTAAGGGAAGGTATTAAAGATTCCTCCGAGAAGTACGGCCAAGCCTTCTGCGCGGTAACCGTTGCGCAGGCGCGTGCTGTCGATTGGGTCTTTTGTGATATCAGACAAGGCTAGGTAAACACCAGTCGATTCAACCATAGACACCGTTGCGATGATACACATCATGACAATAGATGAGATTTCAAAGGTTGGCATCCCAAAGTAGAGTGGAGTTGGGACATGGACAAGTGGTGCTGCTGCAACAGGAGAGAAATCAACTAAGCCCATGCTAGCAGCAATGGCAGTTCCAACAACCAAACCAATCAAAATAGAGATAGACTTGATAAATCCTTTGGTAAAGATGTTAATCAAGAGGATAATCAGAACAGTGATAGCTGCAAGCAAGAGACTTTGACCAGTTGGTTCTGGAACGTTATTTCCCATATTTCCAATAGCGACAGGAATCAAGGTTAAACCAATCGTGGTAATAACAGATCCTGTTACGATAGATGGGAAGAGATTGGCCACTTTTGAGAAGATGCCTGAAACAAGAACCACGTAAATCCCTGATGCGATGAGGGCACCAAACATAGCGCCACTACCATGGCTTTGCCCAATCATAATCAAGGGAGCGACCGACTGGAAGGCAACTCCGAGCACGACTGGGAGTCCAATTCCAAAGTATTTGTTGAGTTGGAGTTGGAGGAAAGTTGCCACCCCACACATGAAGATATCTGTGGAAATCAGGTAGGTCAACTGCTCAGCTGAATAGCCAAGGGCAGTCGCAATCATGATGGGAACCAGGATGGATCCTGAGTACATGGCTAGTAAGTGCTGCAAGCCAAGAACGGCTGCTTGCGAGTGTTTTTCTTGAGTTTGCATTAGAGATCTGCCTCCTTAAATACGACTTGACCATTTTCAAAACGATCCAAACGAGCGAGTGATAGAACAGGGTAGCCTGCTTTTTCAAGCAAATCACGGCCATCTTGGAAGGATTTTTCAATCACAATACCGACAGCTTCGACTGTGGCACCAGCTTGTTCGATGATTTGAATCAAGCCTTTGGCAGCTTGGCCATTAGCAAGGAAATCGTCGATAATCAAGACCTTATCTTCTGGTGAGAGGAATTTTCCAGCGATAGAAACGGTGCTGGTCACCTGCTTGGTAAAGGAGTAAACTTCGGCAGTTAAGATTCCTTCGTTCATAGTGATGTTTTTAGCTTTTTTAGCGAAAATCATGGGAACGTTTAAGGCTTCAGCTGTAAAAAGAGCTGGGGCAATGCCTGACGCTTCAATGGTTACGACCTTGGTAATGCTAGCAGCAGCGAATTTTTCCGCAAAAACCTTACCAATCTCTCGCATTAAGCTAAAGTCAACTTGGTGGGTTAAAAAGGAATCCACCTTGAGGATGTTGTCACCCAAGATATGACCATCCTTGAGGATGCGCTCTTCTAATAATTTCATAAGACCTCCTAAAGTCTAAAAGCCAATCCATTTGCTTGTTTATAGTTTCTGGCAAGAAATAGAAAAAGGACCTACTTAATCTCTAAGTAAGTCCCCAAAATAGGCATGGCAAAAAGAACCATACCTTACTTCTGACTTACTTATTGTTAGGTGTTCCGGCACCTTGTAGAAACGTCGTGCCAATTCACAACATAAACAAGTAAAATGATATTCAATTTTAAATAGGCTTGTGCCAATGTTTTTATTTTACACTAAATAACTTTAGAAATCAACTGTTTTGTTAGTGTTTTGGTTTAAAAAGCGAACGAATATAATAAAAATGGGCAAAAGTTAACTTATTAGCTAACCTTTAGAAGGTTTTTCCATCATAAAAGGCATATTATCAAGATTTTTCAAGATCTGCCAATATGCCTTTCTCTAACTTTAAAGACGTTTTCCCAATCTTTATTATTCTACTCGCTAAATCTTAAAAAATAGCCATCTGGATCCAAAATCGCAAATTCATGGGGATATATAAAGCTATCTCCTACTCGAAATTCTCTTTTTGTCAGGGGACGATGGATAGGATAGTCAGCTTCCAGCAGTTTTTGGTGGAGCTGAGGAACATCTGCAATACCAAAGGAAACATTGACACCGCGCCCGAAAGGATAGGTCAGCTGAGCTAATTCTTCTGTGCTGGCTTCTTCTAGCATAAGTTGGCAGTCTTCAAGCGAGAGGAAGAGAAATTTCTCCTCTGGACGCTCGTATTCGACAGAGAATCCTAGCAGACCGCAGTAGAAGTGGCGTGATTTTTCGATGTCAGATACTACAAATTCAGGAATGACAGCTTGATAGTCCATTCGTTTTCTCCTTAGAGTTCAATTTCCAAGACAATGGGTGTATGGTCTTGGCGAGCTCCTGAGTCAATCATGTCAGACTTGGTCACTTTGTCAGCGATGCGGTTACTTGTGAGCCAGTAGTCGATTCTCCAGCCTGTATTGTTGATTTTAGAAGTCTTGCTGCGCTGTGCCCACCAAGTGTAGCGTTCTGGAACATCGCCATGAATATGGCGGAAGGTGTCGGTAAATCCAGTTGCCAAGAGGTTGGTAAATCCAGCACGTTCCTCGTCGGTAAATCCTGGTGAACGACGGTTGCTGGCAGGATTTGCAAGGTCGATTTCATTGTGGGCTACGTTATAGTCACCGGTCGCAAGGACTGGTTTTTCTTTGTCTAGTTCAGCCAAGTACTCAGCATATTTGACATCCCAGATTTGGCGTTCTTCCAAGCGTTTGAGTCCATCGCCAGCATTTGGTGTGTAAACTTGGGTCACGAAAAATTCATCAAATTCTAGAGTGATGATACGGCCTTCCAAGTCCATGGTAGAAGGGGCACCGATTTCTGGGAAGGAAATAGTTGGTGTGAGTTCTTTCTTATAAAGGAACATGGTTCCAGCATAGCCTTTACGGGCAGGCTCTTGGGAAGAGCGCCACGTGTTTTCGTAGCCTGGGAAGAGTTCTTCTAAAATTTCTAAGTGTTTCTTTGTAGGCCCTTTGGCAGAAAGCTTGGTTTCTTGGATAGCAATGATATCAGCATTTTCTGCCACAAGGGTTTGTAGGACTTCTTGGGACAATTTAGCACGAGCTGAGTCACTCGTTAGGGCAGCATTGAGGGAATCAATATTCCATGAGATAAGTTTCATAAAGTTACCTTTTTCATTCAGATTTATAGATTTTATTATACCAAAAAAAGGTCTATTTCCCCAACGTATGGTTTGAAAAATCACCCTCTTTCGTTTATAATGAAGAATGATTTTATGAAAGGGAGTGAAAATAAATGAAATTTTACTCATATGACTATGTGCTTAGCCAAATCAGTCAGCAAAATGGAATCATGATTGGCTTTGGGATTGTTCTCCTAGCTATCACAGGATTTTTTGCTTTTAAAGCCTATCGAGATAAAAAGGGGACTAAGTTTCGGGAATTGGTCATGATTTTGGCCTTGACCTTAGTGGCCATGCTTTTGGTGACAATTTCAAAATACCAGACCAATCAAGCCTCTAACAATCAATTTCAAACTTCCCTTCATTTCATAGAGGTTGTTTCCAAAGACTTGGGAGTGGATAAATCAGAAGTTTATGTCAATACTTCTGCAGCCACTGATGGAGCGCTAATCAAGGTAGGTTCAAATTTCTACCGCGCTTTGAACGGGAGCGAACCAGACAAGTATCTTTTAGAAAAATTAGAATTCAATCAAACAGACGCTATTGAATTGGTGGAGGTAAACAAATGACACTCAACTATATGGAAATTTTAATCAAACTGGCCTTGGGTCTTTTCTCGCTTGTTTTTGTTATCAATGTGACAGGAAAGGGAAATCTGGCGCCTAACTCTGCGACAGACCAAATTCAGAACTATGTTCTCGGTGGTATTCTCGGTGGGGTGATTTACAATAGTTCGATTAGCATTCTCCAGTACGCAGTGATTTTGATGATGTGGACAATTTTGGTTTTGACCCTCAAGTGGCTCAATAATAATGTTCGCTTTGTCAAACGCTTGATTGATGGGAAACCAACTCTCCTCATCAAAAATGGGCAGATTGACCCAGAAGCCTGTCGTTCAGTTGGCTTGTCTGCGGCAGAAGTTGCTCTCAAACTTCGTAGCCAAGGGATTTTCCAGATGAAGCAAGTTAAACGAGCTGTGCAGGAGCAAAATGGCCAACTCATCGTGGTCCAAATGGGAGATGAAAATCCTAAGTATCCAGTTGTGACTGACGGTGTGATCCAAGTAGATGTTTTGGAATCGATTGGTCGTAGCGAAGAGTGGTTGCTTGATAACCTCAGCAAACAAGGGCATGACAATGTAGCCAATATCTTTATCGCTGAGTATGACAAGGGTGTCGTCTCAGTCGTAACCTATGAATAAGAAAAACCTGGGGTCTTGGCCTCAGGTTTCAATTTGCAATCAGAAAGGGATTTTATGTCCATTATTCAAAAACTTTGGTGGTTTTTCAAGTTAGAAAAACGCCGTTATCTAGTCGGGATTGTGGCCCTGGTTTTGGTTTCCGTCCTCAACCTCATTCCCCCCATGGTTATGGGGCGGGTCATTGATGCTATCACATCGGGGCAATTAACCCAGCAGGACCTCCTTCTTGACCTATTTTACTTGCTTCTTGCGGCCTTTGGGATGTACTATCTGCGCTATGTTTGGCGGATGTATATCCTTGGGACTTCCTACCGTCTGGGACAGATTATGCGCTCTCGCTTGTTTGAGCATTTCACAAAAATGTCTCCAGCCTTTTATCAAACCTATAGGACGGGGGACCTGATGGCACACGCAACCAACGATATCAATGCCTTAACGCGTCTGGCAGGGGGAGGGGTTATGTCAGCGGTTGATGCCTCAATCACAGCTTTAGTGACCTTGTTGACCATGCTCTTTAGCATTTCATGGCAGATGACCTTGGTTGCCATTCTTCCCCTGCCTTTCATGGCTTATGCGACCAGTCGTCTAGGGAGAAAGACCCACAAGGCCTTTGGCGAATCCCAAGCTGCCTTTTCCGAACTTAATAACAAGGTACAGGAGTCTGTATCAGGTATTAAAGTGACCAAGTCTTTCGGTTACCAGGCGGACGAGTTGAAGTCCTTTCAGGCAGTCAATGAATTGACCTTCCAAAAGAACCTGCAAACCATGAAATACGATAGTCTCTTTGACCCCATGGTTCTCTTGTTTGTTGGTTCATCCTATGTGTTAACCCTCTTGGTCGGCTCCTTGATGGTTCAGGAAGGGAAGATTACAGTTGGAAATCTAGTAACCTTTATCAGCTATTTGGATATGTTGGTTTGGCCTCTCATGGCCATTGGTTTCCTCTTTAATATCACTCAAAGAGGAAAGGTTTCCTACCAGCGGATTGAGGAACTTTTGTTTCAGGAATCACCTGTACAAGACCCTGAGTTTCCTTTAGAGGGTATTGAAAACGGGCGCCTGCAGTATGATATTGATAGCTTTGCCTTTGAAAATGAGGAAACACTGACGGATATTCACTTCAGTTTAGAAAAAGGTCAAACATTGGGCTTGGTCGGTCAGACAGGCTCTGGGAAAACGTCCTTGATCAAGCTCCTCTTGCGTGAATACGATGTGGACAAGGGAGCCATTTATCTAAATGGTCACGATATTCGGGACTATCGTCTGACAGATCTTCGTAGTCTTATGGGCTATGTTCCTCAGGACCAGTTTCTCTTTGCGACCTCTATCTTAGACAATATCCGCTTTGGAAATCCGAACTTGCCACTTTCAGCGGTCGAGGAAGCGACTAAGCTAGCTCAAGTTTACCAAGATATTGTGGATATGCCCCAAGGATTTGATACGTTGATTGGTGAAAAGGGAGTCAGTCTTTCTGGTGGTCAAAAGCAACGTCTGGCCATGAGTCGGGCGATGATTTTAGACCCAGATATTTTGATTTTAGATGATTCCTTATCGGCCGTGGATGCCAAGACAGAGTATGCTATTATTGACAATCTTAAGGAAACACGTAAGGAAAAGACAACCATTATCACGGCTCATCGACTCAGTGCAGTTGTCCATGCAGATTTGATTTTAGTCCTGCAAAATGGTCAAATTATAGAACGGGGCAGGCACGAAGACCTGCTAGCTATGGATGGCTGGTATGCCCAAACCTACCAGTCTCAGCAGTTGGAAATGAAGGGAGAAGAAGATGCAGAATAAACAAGAACAATGGACTGTATTGAAGCGCTTGATGTCCTATCTCAAGCCTTACGGCCTCCTGACCTTTTTGGCACTCAGTTTTCTCCTAGCGACGACGGTCATTAAAAGTGTCATTCCCCTTGTGGCTTCCCACTTTATCGACCAGTATCTGAGTAATCTTAACCAACTAGCCATTACCGTTTTGCTGGCCTACTATGGCCTTTATATTCTACAAACTGTAGTTCAGTATGTCGGTAATCTTCTCTTTGCGCGGGTATCCTACAGCATCGTTAGGGATATTCGTCGGGATGCCTTTTCCAATATGGAGAAGCTGGGCATGTCTTACTTTGACAAGACGCCAGCAGGCTCTATCGTCTCTCGTTTGACAAATGATACCGAGACCATCAGTGATATGTTTTCAGGGATTTTATCTAGCTTTATCTCAGCAGTTTTCATCTTTCTGACAACTCTTTATACCATGTTGGTGTTGGATTTTCGTTTGACTGCATTAGTCTTGCTCTTTCTCCCCTTGATCTTCCTTTTGGTCAATCTCTATCGGAAAAAATCAGTGAAAATCATTGAGAAAACCAGAAGTCTCTTGTCAGATATCAATAGTAAGCTGGCAGAAAATATCGAAGGAATCAGGATTATCCAGGCCTTTAATCAAGAGAAGCGCCTGCAGGCGGAATTTGATGAGATCAACCAAGAACACTTGGTCTATGCCAACCGTTCTGTAGCCTTGGATGCCCTCTTTTTACGCCCCGCCATGAGTTTGCTGAAACTTTTAGGTTATGCTGTCTTGATGGCCTATTTTGGCTATCGTGGACTTTATCTGGGAATAACGGCAGGAACCATGTATGCCTTTATACAGTACATCAATCGTCTCTTTGACCCCTTGATTGAAGTGACGCAAAACTTTTCAACCCTTCAAACTTCTATGGTTTCTGCAGGTCGTGTTTTTGCCTTGATTGATGAGAGGACCTATGAGCCCCTTCAAAATGATGGGCAAGCCAAAATCCAAGAAGGCAATATCCGTTTTGAACATGTGTGTTTCTCATATGACGGTAAACATCAGATTCTGGATGATATTTCTTTCTCTGTTAACAAGGGTGAAACCATTGCTTTTGTAGGCCATACAGGTTCAGGGAAATCGTCTATTATCAATGTCCTCATGCGCTTTTATGAATTCCAGTCAGGGCGAGTTCTCTTGGATGGTGTGGACATTAGGGACTACAGTCAGGAAGAGCTGAGAAAAAACATCGGTCTGGTCTTGCAGGAACCCTTCCTCTATCATGGAACAATCAAGTCCAATATCGCTATGTACCAAGACATTAGTGATGAGCAGGTCCAGGCTGCAGCTGCCTTTGTGGATGCAGATTCCTTTATTCAAGAACTTCTGCAGGGATATGATGCACCTGTTTCCGAGCGTGGTTCGAGCTTCTCTACAGGTCAGCGTCAGCTTCTTGCCTTTGCTAGAACAGTCGCCAGTCAGCCTAAAATTCTGATTTTGGATGAAGCGACAGCTAATATTGACTCTGAAACAGAAAGTATGGTTCAAGCTTCTCTGGCGAAGATGAGACGGGGTCGAACAACCATTGCTATCGCCCATCGTCTTTCTACCATCCAAGACGCCAACTGTATCTATGTTTTGGATAAGGGGCGCATTATCGAGAGTGGAACTCATGAGGAACTCTTGGCCTTGGGAGGAACCTATTACAAGATGTATAGCTTGCAAGCAGGGGCCATGTCCTAATACTCTTTGAAAATCTCTTCAAACCATGTCAGCTTTATCTGCAACTTCAAAGCTGTACTTTGAGCCACCTGCGGCTAGCTTCCTAGTTTACTCTTTGATTTTCATTGAGTGTAAGAAGGAAATCCTTCAAATTACAGATTTCTTTCACCGCCTTTTCCATTTTGTGGTATAATGAAAAATGTTGACAAATAGTATAATAAAAACAAAGGAGAAACAGTATGCTGAAATGGGAAGACTTGCCCGTGGAAATGAAATCAAGCGAGGTTGAGTCTTACTACCAGCTTGTCTCTAAAAGGAAGGGTTCGCTGATTTTCAAGCGTTGTTTGGACTGGGTTTTAGCCTTGGTTGTACTGGTTCTGACCTCTCCCATCTTTCTCATTTTGAGTATTTGGATCAAGTTGGATAGCAAGGGGTCAGTGATTTACAAGCAAGAGCGCGTGACCCAGTACAATCGACCTTTCAAGATTTGGAAGTTCCGTACCATGGTGACGGATGCAGATAAAAAAGGTAGTCTGGTGACTTCTGCTAACGATAGCCGCATTACCAAGGTTGGCAATTTTATCCGCCGTGTCCGTTTGGACGAACTGCCTCAGTTGGTCAATGTTCTTAAAGGTGAGATGTCCTTTGTAGGGACGCGTCCTGAAGTGCCTCGTTACACAGAGCAGTATAGCCCTGAAATGATGGCGACCTTGCTCTTGCCAGCAGGGATTACCTCTCCAGCAAGCATCAACTACAAGGATGAGGACACCATCATCAGTCAAATGACGGAGAAAGGTCTATCAGTTGACCAAGCCTATGTTGAACACGTCCTTCCTGAAAAGATGCGCTATAACCTCGACTATCTCCGAGAATTTAGTTTTTTTGGAGACATCAAAATCATGTTTCAAACCGTGTTTGAAGTGCTAAAATAAAGTAGTCATAAGAAAATGAGTACAGATAAAAGGAGCAAATAAATGCCAAATTACAATATTCCATTTTCACCACCCGATATTACGGAAGCAGAAATTGCTGAAGTAGCGGATACCCTGCGTTCTGGTTGGATCACAACAGGTCCTAAGACAAAAGAACTAGAGCGTCGCTTGTCTCAATATACACAGACGCCTAAGACTGTCTGTCTTAACTCTGCAACTGCCGCGCTTGAGTTGATTTTGCGTGTTTTGGAAGTGGGTCCTGGAGATGAAGTCATCGTTCCAGCCATGACCTATACAGCTTCATGTAGTGTTATCACTCACGTAGGAGCGACCCCTGTCATGGTGGATATCCAAGCAGATACGTTTGAGATGGACTATGACCTGCTTGAGCAAGCCATTACTGAAAAGACTAAGGTGATTATTCCGGTTGAGCTTGCGGGGATTGTTTGCGATTATGACCGTTTGTTCCAAGTTGTGGAGAAGAAACGTGATCTCTTTACTGCGTCAAGCAAGTGGCAAAAAGCCTTTAACCGTATTGTGATTGTTTCTGATAGTGCCCATGCTTTAGGATCTACTTATAAAGGGCAACCAGCTGGTTCTATCGCTGACTTCACATCCTTCTCATTCCATGCCGTTAAGAACTTTACAACGGCAGAAGGTGGAAGTGCGACTTGGAAAGCCAATCCAGCGATTGATGACGAAGAGATGTACAAGGAATTCCAAATCCTTTCCCTTCACGGGCAAACTAAGGATGCTCTTGCCAAGATGCAACTGGGTTCATGGGAATACGATATCGTCACACCTGCCTACAAGTGCAATATGACCGATATTATGGCATCACTTGGTTTGGTACAATTGGACCGTTACCCTAGCTTGCTTGACCGTCGTAAGGACATTGTGGACCGCTATGATCGTGGTTTTGCAGGTTCTCGCATCCATCCTTTGTCACACAAGACTGAAACTGTCGAATCTTCACGCCACCTCTACATCACCCATGTAGAAGGAGCAAGCTTAGAAGAACGCAACCTCATCATCCAAGAATTAGCTAAAGCGGGAATTGCAAGTAACGTACACTATAAACCGCTTCCACTCTTAACAGCCTATAAGAATCTTGGCTTTGATATGGCGAATTATCCTAAGGCCTATGCCTTCTTTGAAAATGAAATTACGCTCCCTCTTCACACTAAATTAAGCGATGAAGAAGTGGACTATATCATTGAGACTTTCAAAACAGTTTCTGAAAAAGTGCTAACTTCATCAAAAAAATGACAAACTACAGTCAAGTAATAGTGATTCTGTTTCTAAAAAGTCTAATTGAGTGTAAAACTGTTGTTTTCAATTGAAAGTCCTATAGTAAAATGAAATAAAAACAGGACAAATTAATCAGGATAGTCAAATTAATTTCTAGCAATATTTTAGAAGCAAAGGTGTACTCTTATAGTTTCAATATACTGTATGGTTTGAAATGAGATGTGAGCAATTTGGTGTAGCATTTAGAATTTTTATTAGGCATCATTTAGAAAATGTAGTGTCTTGTTCTAGTTTTCAATTCACCCTATTTTTTGAAAGACGCGAGTTTCCACGAATGAGGTTGTGGAAACTCGCGTCTTTCTTTTTTGTTTTCAGAATATTGTTCAAAGTTTTGAGACTATTTTTCATGTTCTAGTCATTCTTTTGAAATAATCTATAAAACACGTGTCTACAATGATCTATATGTCCTATTCCAGTATTTTAGAAGAACTGCGTCTATTTTTATAGAGCTTGAATCTAGCTTTTATAGAAAATCTATTTAAGAAATATATTGTATTGTTTTGATTTCAATCCGCTATATGAACGATATTCATGTAAATATACCTGGTGAATGCTTGCATGACAAGATATTTGTTCTTGTATTTATAAATTAGTATTTTACGAGATATCAACATGCTTTAAATACAGTGAATAGGATATTTTTATGTTCAAGCTAAGAAAGATAGTAATCACTTTTGAATGGAAGGTTAAAGAATTATTAGAAGTATGGTTAGATATATAAATGGTCACGCTTTCACAATTTTGATATTTTATTGTGTTATTCCTTGACAATTTTGATTTAAAAATATATTATAAAGAAAATGACAGCGGTGTCATTTTCTGGTATGGAATTTATATGAATATTAAATTAGGACATAATATTTTTAATTGGAGGCTAATATGAAATCTTTTCAACAAAATGAGGTTTTCTCTATTCGTAAGTCTAAGGTGGGAGTTTGCTCAGTTCTCTTAGCGGTTTTATTTATTGGAACACAAAGTGTTTTAGCTAATGAAGTAGTTGGTGAAACTTCTTCGTCTAAAGATAATATGCAAATGAACTCTTTGTTGAGTAGCACATCTACATCATTATCTGCGGAACCCCATTCTGATACTCTCAGTCTTGATAACAATTCAAGTTTAAGTACTGATAATAATGGAGGAGTGAGTATTAATCAAAATAAACCTGATATAACAAATGATACTATGATTGGTAACATCTCTGGGATGGAAGTGAATACTATTTTAAGTACTAATCTGAACGAACACGTAGCTTTGAATGTTAAAGATTATGGAGCAATAGGTGACGGGGTTAATGATGATCGTCAAGCAATTCAAGATACAATAGATGCTGCAGCTAAAGGACTAGGCGGAGGAAATGTATATTTTCCTGAAGGAACTTATTTAGTAAAAGAAATTGTTTTTTTAAAAAGTCATACACACTTAGAATTGAATGAGAAAGCTACAATTCTAAATGGTATAAATATTAAGAATCACCCTTCTATTGTTTTTATGACAGGTTTATTTACGGATGATGGTGCGCAAGTAGAATGGGGCCCAACAGAAGATATTAGTTATTCTGGTGGTACTATTGATATGAACGGTGCTTTGAATGAAGAAGGAACTAAAGCAAAAAATCTACCACTTATAAATTCTTCAGGTGCATTTGCTATTGGGAATTCAAATAACGTAACTATAAAAAACGTAACATTCAAGGATAGTTATCAAGGGCATGCTATTCAAATTGCAGGTTCGAAAAATGTATTAGTCGATAATTCTCGTTTTCTTGGTCAAGCTTTACCTAAAACTATGAAAGATGGGCAAATTATAAGTAAGGAGAGTATTCAGATTGAACCATTGACTAGAAAAGGTTTTCCTTATGCTTTGAATGATGATGGGAAAAAATCTGAAAATGTTACTATTCAAAATTCATATTTTGGTAAAAGTGATAAATCTGGAGAATTAGTAACAGCAATTGGTACACACTATCAAACATTGTCGACACAGAACCCCTCTAATATTAAAATTTTAAATAATCATTTTGATAACATGATGTATTCTGGTGTACGTTTTACAGGATTCACTGATATTTTAATTAAAGGAAATAGATTTGATAAGAAAGTAAAAGGAGAAAGTGTACATTATAGAGAAAATGGTGCAGCCTTAATAAATGCTTTTAGTTATAAAAATGTAAAAGATGAACTTGATTTAAATAAGAAAGTCGTTATTACTGAAAATACATTTTATATTTCTGATCCTAAAACAAAGGCTATTAGAGTAGCAAAAGATAGTGCAGAATATTTAGGAAAAGTATCAGATATTACTGTAACAAAAAATGTAATTAATAATAATTCTAAGGAAACAGAACAACCAAATATTGAATTATTACGAGTTAGTGATAATTTAGTAGTCTCAGAGAATAGTATATTCGGCGGTAAAGAAGGAATTGTTATTGAGGATTCAAAGGGTAAAATAACCGTTTTAAATAACCAATTTTATAATTTATCCGGTAAGTATATATCATTCATCAAATCTAATGCAAATGGGAAAGAACCAGTTATACGTGATAGCGATGGTAATTTCAATATTGTAACGGAGAATGGGCTTTACAAAATTGTAACAAATAACTTAAGTGATAAAAACGAAAAAGAAAAAAACAAAGAGGAAAAATTTAAAACAAGTTCATATGTGCATGAAAAACAATCTAATTCAAATAATGTAATTGATAGTAACCAGAAGAAAGGAGAGTTTAACTCAAGTAAAGATAATAGACAAATTAATGACAAGATCGACAATAAACAAGATAATAAGATAGAAGAAGTGAACCATAAAAAAGTTGGAGATGGCAGAGAAACTGAAAATCATATTAATAAATCTAAAGAAATAGTAGAGGTAAAACAAAAATTACCAAAGACTGGTTCGAACAAGATTATGGAACTATTCTTAACAGTGACAGGAATTGGTTTACTTTTGACACTAAAAGGGTTGAAGTATTATGGTAAAGATAAATAAAATTTGTTCGATACAAGGAAGTTCCGTAGAAAATGAGGATGCTGTAGGTTCACAAAATCAGTATTTTTGGATTATTGATGGAGCTACAGATTTATATAATTCTAAAGAGGAGATAGGTTATTCAGTCTCAGAAGTTGTACATATTTTATCAGAAAGTTTGTCGGTTAATTGTAAAGAATCAAAAACTCTTAAACAAATATTTGAAACTGCTTTACTAGAGGTTAAAGATGAAATCGGTTTAAACTCATATGAATTAACAGAGTATTATCGCTTACCAACATTTGCTTTTATATTTGCTAAACTTTCAGAAAAAAAGTTGGAGTATATGATGCTAGGTGACTGCGTCATGTTAGTAAACGAAATGGAAATAACTGATCATAGAGTAGATAACTTATTTGAAAAAGGGAAAAATGAGATAAAAGACTCAATTGGTACAAATAGTGTTTTAAATAAAAAAATTATTTTACAAAAAATCAGAAAATTATCTAATCAACCGAGTGGGTACTGGATAGGTTCGTTGGATGAGAGATTTTTAGACCATGCTATTATTAATCAAATAGATGTTACTAGTGAACAAATTGTTTTAATGAGCGATGGCTTTTATGAATTCTATCAAAATAATCAAAATAAAACTTTTGAAGAGTTAATTAAGATGAGATTTAATTCTTCTGCTATTGATCCAATCTATGGAAAGAAAGATGATGCAAGTATTGTAGTTATTGATGTTTGATATATTGTTTAAAATATTAATTGTTACTATTGAACTTTGTTAAGAAGAGGTACCTAAATGTTAAGGTTATATTTAGAAAATGAAATTATAGAATTATCAAATAATTTAGAGACCATTTGGGTATCTGTGCTTGATAAATATGAGAAGTTATTTGAATATTTATCAAATGAAGAACGAATAGAATTGATTAAAGAAGATTTAATCATAAATGAGTCAGTTCTAAATGTTGATAAAAAAGGATATGAGTTAATTTGTTTACAACATCCCGTTTCATATGACTTAAGAAGAATTATTAGTGTAATAAAAATATCAACTGACATTGAACGTATTGGGGATAGAATTGTTGAAATTTTAAAAAATCTACAGATTATTCAAAATAATGAAATTTTGAAGAAAATTATTTCAGAAATAAAAATACTTCATGAAGTTATCGGACTGCATATGAATAGGGCTATATCTTGTTATAGAGAGGAACAATCTGGATGTTTAGATATGGTTGTTATACAAAAACAGAATGAGATAGAAGAGCTTAGTACAAATATTGAAAATAAAATAATGAATTACATATTTGAAGATGATGGGAATGTTTCTGAAGTAATTGGTGCTTTAGATATTATTCATCACCTTGATAAAATTGCTCATACTACGCAATCAATTTATAAATGGATAATGTATAGAAAATATGGGAACATAAATTAGAAAGAAAAATATATGAAAACAATTATTGATAATTTTGTTGATAGAGTAATTGAATACGGAATGTATAATGAAATTGACAAAATATATGTGAAAAATAGAGTACTAGCGTTAATAGGTGAGGAGGGAACTGATCGCATTTCCGATGAAAATGACCTGAAACAAATAAAAGATTACTTAGTGGAAATCGCCTTAAAAAACGGTAAAATTAAAGATTTAATCGAGGAAAAGGAATGTTTAGGAGCAGAGTTAATGAATTTCATAGTTCCTTTACCTAGTCGATTAAATGATATTTTTTGGAGTTCATATGATATATCACCTCAAGAAGCAGTTGAAGAGTTTTATAAGTTAAGTAAAGATAGTGATTATATTAAAACTTCTGCTATTGCTAAGAATATTGAGTTTCGATCATCAACTAAATACGGAGAGCTAGAGATTACGATAAATTTGTCAAAACCCGAAAAAGATCCAAAAACAATTGCTGCTGAAAAATTAGTAAAAGCAACTAATTATCCCAAATGTTTACTATGTATGGAAAATGAAGGATATCAGGGGCGAATAAATTATCCAGCACGTTCGAATCATAGAATTATTCGGTTGAAACTTGGTGACGAAGTATGGGGATTCCAGTATTCTCCCTACTCATATTTTAATGAGCATGCGATATTTTTAAATAGTCAACATGTACCAATGGCTATTACCTCTAAAACATTTGAACAATTATTGGAGATTGTTGATATTTTGCCAGGATATTTTGCTGGTTCAAATTCTGATCTTCCTATCTCAGGAGGCTCCATTCTTAGTCATAACCACTACCAGGGAGGGAAACATATTTTCCCAATGGAAAAAGCAAAATTTGAGAGTGAATTTCGTTTTAAAGACTTTGAGGATGTTAATGCTGGTATTGTAAAATGGCCAATGTCAGTAATTAGGTTACAAAGTGAAAATAAAAATCGATTGTTAGATTTAGCTAATAAAATTCTAAATAAGTGGAGGGAATATTCAGATTTAGAAGTAGACATCATTGCTATGACTGAAGATGTCCCACACCATACGGTGACTCCTATTGCTCGTAAAGTGGACGGGAGATATGAATTAGATATTGTTCTAAGAGATAATCATACTACTGAACAATACCCAGATGGTGTTTTCCATCCTCATCAAGATGTACAACATATTAAAAAGGAAAATATCGGGTTAATCGAAGTGATGGGACTTGCGATATTACCACCTCGTTTGAAACCAGAGTTAGAAGAAGTTGGAAAATATCTTTTAGGAGAGGATAACGCAATTGCGGATTATCATTTAGAATGGGCCGACCAATTGAAAGAAAAATATCCTCGCATTAATAAAGAAGAGGTTAATAGCGTAGTTCAACACGAAGTAGGACAAGTGTTTGCGAGAGTTCTGGAAGATGCAGGAGTTTATAAGAATACACCGTCTGGGCATGAAGCGTTTATGAGATTTGTTAAGTCGGTTGGAATTAATTAGGAGGAAACCCAAATGGCAATATTGGTAACAGGCGGAGCTGGTTATATTGGTAGCCATACCGTAGTAGAATTACTAAATTTAGGAAAGGAAGTCATAATTGTCGACAACCTTTCGAACTCTAGCATCTTGGTGCTAGACCGTATTGAAGCAATTACAGGAATACGTCCCGTGTTTTACGAATTAGATGTTTGTGATAAACAAGCATTGAGAAAGGTATTTGAAAAAGAATCGATTGATGCTGCAATTCATTTTGCAGGTTATAAAGCTGTCGGAGAATCCGTGCAAAAGCCTGTGATGTACTACAAAAATAATATTATGAGTACATTAGCACTTGTTGAAGTGATGTCAGAATTTAATGTTAAAAAGATTGTCTTTTCTTCAAGTGCGACTGTATATGGAATTAACAATCAGTCACCCCTAATTGAGACGATGGAAACAAGTGCGACAAATCCTTATGGGTATACGAAAGTGATGCTTGAACAAATTTTAAAAGATGTTCATGTGGCAGATTCAGAATGGAGTATTGCGTTGCTTCGTTATTTCAATCCAATTGGTGCTCATGAGTCTGGTTTGATTGGGGAAGATCCCTCAGGAATTCCTAACAACTTGATGCCTTATATTGCACAAGTAGCGGTAGGTAAGCTGTCAGAGCTAAGTGTGTTCGGAAATGATTATGATACGCTTGATGGTACTGGTGTGCGTGATTATATCCATGTAGTAGATTTAGCAATAGGACATATAAAAGCTTTAGAAAAAGTATCTGAAAAAACAGATGTTTATATCTATAACCTAGGCTCGGGAGAAGGCACTAGTGTATTACAACTTGTAAATACATTTGAAAGTGTTAATAAGGTCCCTATTCCTTATAAAATAGTTCCAAGACGTTCAGGAGACGTTGCAACTTGTTATGCAAATGCAGACAAAGCATATAAGGAATTAAATTGGAGGACAACAAAATCGATTGAAGACATGTGTAGAGATACATGGAATTGGCAATCAAAAAATCCCAATGGCTATAATTGATGATACTGTCTATATGAGTGCTGTATTTTGGAAAAATTACTTAACCTTTTAATGAAATTCATATTTAATGAAAGATAAATTTTTTTAAAAAATTTTTTGAAAGCGCTTGACAAAGGAAACGGTTTCGTTATATAATATAAGCATAGATGACACCGGTGTCAAATATAAAAAAGAGGGTCTTTATATGAAAAACCTAACAAAAATTAAGTTCAAAGAAAATGGAGAATTTAATCATTTTCCAGGAAATACTGTTGTAGCAAATCTTTATACTAAACAAGATTTGATGGAAGTTGTTGATATTATTCAATCACGTTATAGAGAATTACCATTTATCGATAAGTTTACTTTAACTCCAAGGAATTCTATTCACATGACTGTAATTGAATTGTTGTGCCATGAAAATCGTGAAACGGAGTTTTGGAGCAGTAATCTTCCTCTTGATACACCTTTACAGGAAATACATGATTACTTTGCTAAACAACTTGAAATTTTTCCATTGTTGGATGAAGAAATTCATATGCGTGTGACTGAAATGGGAAAACAAAACATACTAGTTGAACCTGCAGATGAAGCTTCTGCAAAGAGATTAGAAGAAATTCGTACTTATGTTTCAGAAAAAGCAGGTGTTCGTTTCCCTAATCATGATAGATATCAATTCCATATTTCAATTGGATATCTTCGGATTCCTCTAACCGAAGAGGAGGAAGAAGAGTTTACTAAAGTCAGAGCAGAATTAACTGAAATCTTATTAGAGAAGATTCCAACTATTACTGTAAACCGTATTGACTATACTGTATTTGAAGATATGAGACAATTTGTTCCATATCACGAAAAATTTAAATAAAATAATAAAAAAGGAGAACTTATCATGAAAAAAATGAAAGTTTGGTCTACTGTACTTGCAACGGGAGTTGCTCTTACTACACTTGCTGCTTGCTCTGGAGGTTCAAATTCTACGACTGCTTCTTCATCTGAAGAAAAAGCTGATAAAAGTCAAGAATTAGTAATCTATTCGAACTCAGTTTCAAATGGTCGTGGTGATTGGTTAACTGCTAAAGCAAAAGAAGCTGGTTTTAATATAAAAATGGTTGATATTCCTGGCGCTCAATTAGCAGACCGTGTTATTGCCGAGAAGAATAATGCAGTTGCAGATATGGTATTTGGAATTGGTGCTGTTGATTCAAATAAAATTAGAGATCAAAAATTACTAGTCCAGTACAAGCCTAAATGGTTAGATAAAATTGATCAATCTTTATCAGATAAAGATAATTATTATAATCCTGTGATTGTTCAACCATTAGTTTTAATTGGGGCGCCTGATGTAAAAGAAATGCCTAAAGATTGGACTGAATTAGGTAGTAAGTATAAAGGTAAATATTCAATTTCTGGTCTTCAAGGTGGTACAGGACGGGCAATTCTAGCAAGTATCTTAGTTCGATACCTTGATGATAAAGGTGAATTAGGTGTTTCCGAAAAAGGTTGGGAAGCAGCAAAAGAATATTTGAAAAATGCATACACTCTTCAAAAGGGAGAAAGTTCAATTGTTAAGATGTTAGACAAAGAAGATCCAATACAATATGGAATGATGTGGGGTTCTGGTGCATTAGTTGGACAAAAAGAACAAAATGTTGTTTTCAAAGTTATGACTCCTGAGATTGGTGTACCATTTGTAACTGAACAAACTATGGTTTTAAGCACTAGTAAAAAACAAGCGTTAGCTAAAGAATTTATTGATTGGTTTGGTCAATCAGAAATTCAAGTAGAATATAGTAAGAACTTTGGATCTATTCCTGCAAATAAAGATGCCCTAACAGAGTTACCTGAAGATACGAAAAAATTTGTTGATCAAGTGAAACCACAAAATATTGACTGGGAAGCTGTTGGAAAGCATTTGGATGAATGGGTAGAAAAAGCTGAATTAGAATACGTACAATAAGAAATAAGAGTTAATTTTTATGTCCAAGTCTCTCTATTATTTCTAAATTTAAGGAAGAAATAAAGAGAGGCTTTTGGTTTAGTAATAGAGGGAGTTAGTGAGATGATTAAATTTGATAATATTCAAATTAAATATGGTGATTTTGTTGCAATTGATAATCTAAATTTAGATATACATGAAGGGGAATTTTTTACATTTCTTGGACCTTCAGGATGTGGTAAATCAACTACTTTGAGAGCATTGGTAGGTTTTCTAGATCCATCATCAGGAAGTATTGAAGTTAATGGAACAGATGTCACTCATTTGGAACCTGAAAAGCGTGGAATTGGTATTGTATTTCAATCTTATGCGCTATTTCCAACTATGACTGTTTTTGATAATATTGCATTTGGTTTAAAAGTTAAGAAGGTAGCTCCAGATGTTATTAAAGCAAAAGTATCAGCAGTAGCAGCAAAAATTAAGATCTCTGATCAACAGTTACAGCGTAATGTATCAGAATTATCTGGGGGTCAACAACAAAGGGTAGCATTGGCTCGTGCTCTGGTTCTTGAACCTAAAATTCTTTGTCTAGATGAACCATTGTCAAACCTTGACGCAAAATTACGTGTAGATTTGAGAAAAGAGTTGAAAAGACTTCAAAAAGAGTTAGGTATTACTACTTTATATGTTACTCATGATCAAGAGGAAGCCTTGACTTTATCTGATAGAATTGCAGTCTTTAACAATGGATACATCGAACAGGTCGGTACACCAGTAGAAATTTATCATAATTCTCAAACTGAATTTGTATGTGATTTTATTGGAGATATTAATGTTTTGACCGATGAAACAGTCCACGAAGTATTACTGAAAAATGCAAGCGTTTTCTTAGAAGATAAAAAAGGATACATTCGATTAGAGAAAGTTCGATTCAATCGTGAAACTGAACAAGATTTCATTCTAAAAGGGACAATTATTGATGTTGAGTTTTCTGGAGTTACAATTCACTATACAATAAAAGTTTCTGAAAGTCAGATTCTTAATGTAACAAGTATTGATAGTCAGGCTGCTATTAGATCTGTCGGAGAAAGTGTGGAATTATTTATCACACCATCAGACGTTCTGCAATTTTAAGGAGGTGCAGTATGCGTCATAAATTAAATTTAAAAGATTGGCTTATTCGTTTAGGGTTAATCTGGTTCTTAGTAACATTTATTATTTATCCAAACTTTGATCTAGTAGTGAATGTATTTGTAAAAGGAGGAGAATTTTCCCTTGATGCTGTACATCGTGTTCTAAAATCTCAAAGGGCACTTCAGAGTATTATGAACAGTTTTAAGTTGGCATTTTCACTCATTATTACAGTTAATATCGTAGGTATTCTTTGTGTTCTATTTACAGAATACTTTGATATTAAAGGTGCTAAAATTTTAAAATTAGGTTATATGACCTCTTTAATTTATGGAGGAGTGGTTTTAGCGACTGGATATAAATTTGTCTATGGTCCTTATGGATTGATTACAAAATTTTTACAAAATATTATCCCTTCTTTAGACCCTAACTGGTTTATTGGGTATGGTGCAGTCTTATTCATTATGACATTTTCAGGAACTGCTAATCATACATTGTTTTTAACAAATACAATTCGAAGCGTTGACTATCACACTATTGAGGCTGCTCGAAATATGGGAGCAAAACCATTTACTGTTTTCCGAAAAGTAGTGTTACCAACCTTAATTCCAACTCTATTTGCACTTACTATCATGGTTTTTCTTAGTGGTTTATCTGCAGTAGCAGCACCCATGATTGTTGGTGGTAAAGAATTTCAAACTATAAATCCAATGATTATTACATTTGCAGGGATGGGGAATTCTCGTGATTTAGCTGCTCTACTTGCAATTATTTTAGGTATTGCAACTACAATTTTGCTTACTATCATGAACAAGATAGAAAAAGGTGGAAATTATATTTCTATCTCTAAGACTAAAGCGCCTCTTAAAAAACAAAAAATTGCGTCTAAGCCTTGGAATATCATTGCTCACATTGTAGCATATGGATTGTTCACAGTTTTCATGCTTCCACTAATTTTTATAGTATTATACTCATTTACAGATCCAGTTGCAATTCAAACAGGTAACTTAACATTATCAAACTTTACTTTAGAAAATTATCGCTTATTCTTTAGTAATAGTGCGGCATTCTCTCCATTCTTGGTCAGCTTTATTTATTCTATTATTGCTGCGACAACAGCAACAATTCTCGCAGTTGTATTTGCTCGTGTTGTCAGAAAACATAAATCTCGTTTTGATTTCTTATTTGAATATGGTGCTCTACTTCCTTGGTTACTACCAAGTACACTTTTAGCAGTAAGTTTATTATTTACTTTTAATCAGCCACAATTTCTTGTCTTGAATCAGATTTTGGTAGGTAGTTTGGTAATTCTACTTATTGCATATATAGTTGTAAAAATCCCATTTTCTTATAGAATGGTACGTGCTATTTTATTTAGTGTTGATGATGAGATGGAAGATGCAGCAAGAAGTATGGGTGCTTCACCTTTTTATACTATGATGAAGGTTATCATTCCATTTATTTTACCGGTTGTTCTCTCTGTTATTGCTTTAAACTTTAACTCTTTATTAACTGACTTCGACTTATCTGTATTTCTTTACCATCCATTAGCTCAACCACTGGGTATAACTATTCGTTCAGCAGGTGATGAAACAGCAACTTCAAATGCTCAAGCACTTGTATTCGTTTATACTATTGTATTAATGATAATTTCTGGTTCTGTTTTATACTTTACTCAGAGACCAGTTAGTAGAAAAAGGAAATAATAATGCAAGCAACAAGCTTAGGACTATCATATATCGAAATTGTATTAAGAATTGTACTTTCATTAGTTATTGGTGGTGTAATTGGTTTAGAGAGAGGAAGTAAATCTCAACCAGCAGGTATTCGTACACATAGTATTGTTTGTCTGGCTGCATGTTTAATTATGATGACTAATGAGTATGTATCTTATAAATTTGGTACAGGAGATCCTACACGCTTAGGTGCGCAGGTTATATCAGGTGTTGGTTTTCTTGGGGCTGGAACAATACTTATTACAGATAAAAAGAAAATAACTGGTTTAACAACTGCAGCCGGAATATGGGCTTCAGCTGGAATCGGTCTAGCTATTGGTGTTGGTTTTTATGAAGGAGCCATACTAGGAGCAATGTCTGTTTGGAGTGTTATAACTATGTTCCAACCTTTAAAAAAATATCTTCAAAGTCGTTCAAAGATAATCGAATTGTATATCGTTGTTAGATCTACAGAGGCATATAATCGGGTACTAGTATACTGTGCTGAGAATGGCATTAGAATGACTGATTCTAGAACTGCATTTGGAGATGTTAATTCAGAAAGAATTGAATATTTTGATGTTCCAGACAAAAAAATCGCGTCATTTATTACTCTGGAATTATCAGGTAGATTTGAGCACCTTAAACTAATGGAAGAAATTGCTAATATTGTTGGTGTGATTTATGTTGAGGAAATCAGCTAATCTAGGGATAAACAAAGGGACGGATTATTCTAGTCCTTTTGTTTTCTTTAAATAATAAGAAATATAAGGGCACATCTAAAAACTCAATTTCAATACTTTTAAACATTGATGTATCAACGTTTTCTGAGCAATAAAAATAGAAAATCGGTAGTTTTTAGAGGTGTCCATAATAATTTTTGAAGAAAAGGATCTAACTAATTTGAGAGTATATAAAGTGGATTTTGATGCAGGAAAAATAACTTATTTTGATGACTATAATCTCATACAGGTATACCACTTCCATTCATTTTATGATGTTTGTGAGATGGTGTTCGCTTGTCATTTACCATTTGAAGAAATGCTTAGAAATGTTATTGTTAAGGAGAAAGCTGTTCCCATATTAGAGTGTTATATTGAACAGATAATGAATACATTTCTAAATACAGAAGGATTTACTGAAAATGATTCCTTGGAATTTTCAGGTAGTGTATTTTCTTATCCGGTGATTTGTAATGCAGTTTACAAAATAGTACAAAACAGTGAATTGAATTGTAAAATTTATGTTACTAGTACTGAAAGTTAATGTAGATTTAGTGAAGTATTTCCTCCAGATGTAAACTAGATTAAAAGATTAGAATGTAATTTTCTTGTTAAAATAATTTAAATATTGTATAGTTATAGTGAAGGTTTATGACAGGAGTATTTTAATGGAAAAAGGGAAAAAGGTAACGATATATGATATTGCACGTTTGTCTGGTTTTTCTCCAAAGACAGTTTCACGTGTAATAAATGGAGGGAATAGAGTAAAACCTGAGACTTATAATGCCATAAAAAAAGTCATCGATGAGTTATCCTATATTCCAAATGCCTATGCTCAGAATTTAACGAAGAAAGAAACCACGAATATTTTAATATCTGTGAAGAAGATTGATTCTTTTCCTTTAATCTGGTTTCAAACACTTTTAGATAAAGTTTTACAAACTTGTAGACAATTTGGAGTAAATGCTATTGTTGAATATTTTGGAGAGGAAGATTCGATTAGTAATTCAATTATTTCAAGTATTGGTAGCCTTGTAGATGGAGTGATTGTCTTTTATGAGGGGGAGAATGATATTCGAATCCAATATTTAAAGAAAAATAATATGCCTTTCATTGTCTTTGGAGAGTCTCAAACACCTGGAGTAGTTTACGTATCTAACAATAACTTTCAAGCTACTTATGATATGATGAAAGTAGTTTTGGAAAAGAATTTTAAAGATATGTGGTTACTTATGGGAGGTGAGTCTTATGTAAATAAGGATCGAGAGAGAGGAGTGAGAACTTTTTTAAAGGATAATAATTATTCTATGGATTTGAAGGTAGTTTATGGTTTAACTACAATAGAGTCAGTTTATTCCTTTGCTGTGAATGATTTGTCTTTTGGAAATTATCCAGATATTATATTTGTTTCAGGCGATGAAAAAGTTCAGGGACTAATTCGTGCGTGTTACGAAAAAGGAATAGCGATTCCGGATAATATATCCGTTGTTGGATTTGATAATATTCCAATTTCACAGTATTACACTCCTGCTTTATCTACAATTTCTCCTAATTATGTTAAATTAGCTCAAGAAATGATTGAAGGGGTATTAGCAATTATAAAGGGGGAAAGTGTCACATCTGTTGAAGTTTCTACTAAACTTGTTAGGAGACAGAGTTTCTAGTATTGTTTAATTCTTGAAAATCCTAATGGAAAAGATGGAGTGTTCTAAAGTAAGTTCTGTTTAGCCTCCATTCAGTTTCTATTGAGTTGGATCCAATTTCTAACAAGTGGGACATTTTCACGTTCGATTTACTAAAGACATTATCACATTCGAATCACACATCTTTCAAAAAAATTGTAAAAAAGTCTTGACAAAGAAAAAACAAAGTATTAAAATAAGTTCAACAAATCAGAAAAGTAACTATTTTTGATCTTCAGGGAGCCTGTGGTGATTGCGAACAGGTGGTTGGAAGTAGTGAAAGTGGGCTGATTTTAAAAATGAATTTGAAACAATGAAAATTCGGTGCGCACACCTTACAGTGCAACTTGTTGTTAGACAAGGCAGAGATGTAAAGGGGAATAGTCCCTTTATAATTGAGGTGGCACCGCGTTACCAACGCCCTCACGCAGAGTAATTTTCTGTGTGTGGGCTTTTTTCGTAACATGATAGCGATAGAAAGTGGAAATATTCCAACTATCAAGGAAAAAAGCTATTAAAGGTATACCGAAATGAAAATCTCATCATCAATGTCTCTGGTCGTGGAGACAAGGACGTAGCTGCGATTGCAGACTACCTAGAAGCTAAGAAATAATAGATGGAAAAATTACAGTCCTTTCTCTCACAGAGAGCTTGTGGTTGCTGGAAACAAGCAGAGAAAGCTGTAAGGTTGGGTCCATCTGAAACAAGAGAAGAAAACATAATTCTCAAGGGAGTGCCCTTTATCGCACAGCCTGTTACAGGAGGTATCTGAGACAGGAATGAGAGATAGGAGAAATCCTATAATTGAGGTGGCACCGCGAATTTCGTCCTCACGCAAGCTATTTTGCGTGGGGATTTTTCATACAGTCACCACGGACTAGAAGTAGAACTGAAAGGGAAATTACAATGGAACGAATCATTCATGGAGATGTCTTATCACCAATCTTGGCTTATATGCGCCTAAAGGGGCAACACAAGATTATTTTAGAAAGTATTCCGAGAGACAAGGAAACAGCTCGTTTTTCTATCCTAGCCTATAATCCTGTTTTTGAGATTAAGTTTGAAAATGGAGTTCTCTATCAAAATGGTCAAGTGATTGATCGGGATCCCTTGGATTTCCTTTATGAAGTGACTCATAAGAGCCAGCACCATTCAGAGCTACCTTTTGGTGGTGGGGCAATTGGTTTTGTTGGTTACGATATGATTTCGCTTTATGAAGAAATTGGTCAAATTCCTGAAGATACAATTGGAACGCCAGACATGCATTTCTTCGTCTATGAGAGTTACATGGTCTTTGACCACAAGAAGGAAAAAATCCATGTCATCGAGGATGCTCTTTATAGTGAGCGTAGCCAAGAAGACTTGGAAGAAGCCTTGCACCAAGTGCTTGAGGAATTACGCATTCCTGCTCCAAATGAATTTGAAGACTTGGATCTATCTCCACTGGACTTCAAACCGCATATCGCTCCTCAGAAGTTTGAGGAAATGGTGGAAACAGCTCGTGACTTGATTCGTAATGGCGATATGTTCCAATGTGTACTCAGTCAGCGCTTCTCAGCAGAGGTTACTGGAAATCCATTTGACTTCTACAGAAATCTCCGCGTGACCAATCCATCCAATTACCTCTATTTCTATGATTTTGGGGATTATCAAATCATCGGTGCCAGTCCAGAAAGTTTAGTTTCAGTTAAAAATGGCATCGTGACAACCAATCCGATTGCAGGTACGCGACCAAGAGGAGCTACGGATGAAGAAGACAAGGCTTTGGCGACAGACCTGCTTTCGGATGAGAAGGAAACAGCAGAGCATCGAATGTTAGTAGACTTGGGTCGTAATGATATTGGTCGCATCTCTGAAACGGCCAGTGTCCAAGTCACTAAGTATATGGAAGTGGAGCTCTTCCGCTATGTCATGCATTTGACCAGTGTGGTCAAGGGGCGTTTGCTTTCAGAACTCACTGCCATGGATGCCTTGAAATCAACACTTCCTGCTGGAACCGTTTCTGGAGCACCAAAGATTCGAGCTATGAGACGCATTTATGAACTGGAAACGGAAAAACGTGGCGTATACGCAGGAGCAATCGGCTACTTGTCTGCGACGGGTGATATGGATTTTGCTATTGCCATCCGAACTATGATTCTCAAAAATCAAACAGCCTATGTGCAGGCTGGGGCAGGGATTGTCTACGATTCTATCGCCCAAAACGAATACCAAGAAACCATTAACAAAGCAAAATCTATGACTAGAATTGGAGAACTAAGACCATGATTTTATTGATTGACAACTATGATTCTTTTACTTATAACTTGGCCCAATACATTGGGAATTTTGCAGAAGTTCAGGTCTTGAGAAATGATGATCCCAAGCTGTATGAAGAAGCTGTAAAAGCAGATGGTCTGGTCTTTTCGCCCGGTCCTGGTTGGCCAGTTGATGCTGGAAAGATGGAAGACATGATTCGTGACTTTGCTGGCAAGAAGCCGATTCTTGGAATTTGTTTGGGCCACCAAGCCATTGCAGAAGTCTTTGGTGGTAAGTTAGGTTTGGCTCCAAAAGTCATGCATGGAAAACAGAGCAATATCAGCTTTGAAGCGCCATCTGTTTTGTATCAAGGTATCGAAGATGGCCGTGCGGTCATGCGTTACCACAGTATTTTGATTGAAGAAATGCCAGAAAACTTTGAAGTGACAGCCCGTTCGACTGATGACCAAGCCATCATGGGGATTCAACATAAAAACCTACCGATTTATGGCTTCCAGTACCATCCAGAGAGCATTGGAACGCCAGATGGCTTGTCTTCTATTCGGAATTTTATCGAGAAGGTTGTAAAGTGAGGAAACTAGGATGAAAGAGATTATTGAAAAACTAGCAAAATTTGAAAATTTATCAGGTGTGGAAATGACGGATGTCATTGAGCGTATCGTAACTGGGCGTGTAACGGAGGCGCAAATTGCTTCTCTCCTCTTAGCTCTTAAGATGAAGGGGGAAACACCTGAAGAACGCACAGCCATTGCCCAAGTCATGAGAGGGCATGCCCAACATATTCCAACTGAGATTCATGATGCCATGGACAACTGTGGTACAGGTGGGGACAAGTCTTTCAGCTTTAACATCTCCACAACTGCAGCCTTTGTCTTGGCTGGTGGTGGTGTTCACATGGCAAAACACGGTAACCGCTCGATTTCTTCTAAATCTGGTTCTGCAGATGTCCTCGAAGCCTTGGGTATCAACCTAGACCTCAAACCAGCTGAACTAGGTAAAGTTTTTGATAAAACTGGCATCGTCTTTCTCTTTGCTAAAAATATGCACCCAGCTATGAAATACATCATGCCAGCTCGTTTGGAATTGGGAATTCCAACGATTATGAACTTGACTGGTCCCCTGATTCACCCAATGGCTTTGGAAACACAGCTTCTTGGAATTAGTCGTCCAGAATTGCTAGAAAGTACAGCTCAGGTTTTGAAAAATATGGGTCGCAAACGTGCCATCGTGGTTGCTGGGCCAGAAGGACTGGATGAAGCTGGTTTGAATGGAACAACCAAGATTGCTCTGCTTGAAAATGGCGAAATCAGCTTGTCAAGCTTTACTCCAGAGGATTTGGGGATGGAGCGCTACGCTATCGAAGATATTCGTGGAGGCAATGCTCAGGAAAATGCAGAAATTTTGCTCAGCGTTCTGAAAAACGAACCAAGTCCATTCTTGGAAACGACAGTTTTAAATGCAGGTCTTGGTTTCTATGCTAATGGTAAGGTAGATAATATCAAGGATGGAGTTGCCTTAGCTCGTCAAGTCATTGCTAGTGGCAAGGCCCTTGAAAAACTCAGACTGTTACAGGAGTACCAAAAATGAGTCAGGAATTTTTAGCACGAATCTTGGAGCAGAAGGCACGTGAGGTTGAGCAGATGGAGCTGGAGGAAATCCAGCCCCTGCGCCAGACCTATCGCTTGGCAGAATTTTTGAAGAATCATCAGGACCGTTTGCAAGTAATCGCTGAGGTCAAGAAAGCTAGCCCTAGTCTGGGAGATATCAATCTCGATGTGGATATTGTGCAACAGGCCCAGACTTATGAAGCAAACGGAGCAGTGATGATTTCTGTTCTGACAGATGAGGTTTTCTTTAAAGGGCATTTGGATTATCTGCGGGAGATTTCCAGTCAGGTAGAGATTCCGACGCTCAACAAGGACTTTATCATCGATGAAAAGCAAATCATCCGTGCTCGCAATGCTGGTGCGACAGTTATCTTACTCATTGTCGCTGCCTTGTCAGAAGAACGCCTCAAGGAACTCTATGACTACGCGACAGAGCTTGGTCTGGAAGTCTTGGTGGAGACTCACAATCTAGCTGAACTAGAAGTGGCCCACAGGCTTGGTGCTGAGATTATTGGGGTTAATAACCGCAACTTGACCACCTTTGAGGTCGACTTGCAGACCAGTGTAGATTTGGCTAAACATTTCAAAGATGATTGCTTGTACATTTCTGAATCTGCTATTTTCACAGGGCAGGATGCGGAACGAGTAGCACCATACTTTAACGGAATTTTGGTAGGGACAGCTCTTATGCAGGCAGAAGATGTAGCCCAGAGAATCAAGGAGTTGCAGATTGACAAAGGTTAAGATTTGTGGACTATCGACCAAGGAAGCGGTGGGAACAGCCGTTTCAGCAGGAGCCGACTACATCGGTTTTGTCTTTGCACCTAGTAAAAGACAGGTGACCTTGGATCAGGCTGCTGAGCTGGCAAAGCTTATTCCTGCAGATGTGAAAAAGGTTGGTGTATTTGTTTCACCAAGTCGGGCAGAACTGCTAGAAGTCATTGACAACGTTGGCTTGGACTTGGTTCAAGTTCACGGTCAGGTGGCAGATGATTTGTTTGAGAATTTGCCTTGTGCCAGTATTCAGGCGGTGCAGGTGGGTGGAGATGGTCATGTACCCAATTCTCAGGCAGACTATCTACTCTTTGATGCCCCTGTGGCAGGGAGTGGCCAGACCTTTGACTGGGCTCAACTGGATACGATTGGACTAACTCAGCCCTTCTTTATCGCAGGTGGGCTTAATGAAGACAATGTAGTAAAAGCAATTCAACACTTTACTCCCTATGCAGTCGATGTATCAAGCGGAGTGGAGACAGATGGACAAAAAGATCATGAAAAGATTAGAAGATTTATAGAGAGGGTAAAGAATGGCATATCAAGAACCAAATAAAGATGGATTTTACGGAAAATTCGGCGGACGTTTTGTCCCAGAAACATTGATGACAGCAGTTTTGGAGTTGGAGAAGGCCTACCGTGAAAGTCAGGCAGACCCAAGTTTCCAAGAGGAATTAAACCAACTCTTACGTCAGTACGTGGGGCGTGAAACTCCTCTTTACTACGCAAAAAACTTGACCCAGCATATTGGCGGAGCCAAGATTTATCTTAAACGTGAAGACCTTAACCATACAGGGGCCCACAAGATTAACAATGCCTTGGGACAAGTTCTTCTGGCTAAACGCATGGGTAAAAAGAAAATTATCGCTGAAACAGGTGCTGGTCAGCACGGTGTGGCAACTGCAACTGCTGCAGCCCTCTTTAACATGGAATGTACCATCTACATGGGTGAGGAAGATGTCAAACGCCAAGCCCTCAATGTCTTCCGTATGGAGCTTTTGGGAGCTAAGGTTGAGGCAGTGACAGACGGTTCGCGCGTGCTCAAGGATGCGGTTAATGCAGCCCTTCGTTCATGGGTGGCAAATATCGATGATACCCACTATATTCTTGGTTCTGCCTTGGGTCCTCATCCATTCCCAGAAATTGTTCGTGATTTCCAAAGTGTCATTGGTCGAGAGGCTAAACAACAGTATCGTGACTTGACAGGCCAAGATCTACCAGATGCTTTAGTAGCCTGTGTTGGTGGTGGGTCGAATGCCATCGGTCTCTTCCATCCCTTTGTAGAAGATGAGTCAGTAGCCATGTATGGGGCTGAAGCAGCTGGACTTGGTGTAGACACAGAGCACCACGCAGCTACCTTGACCAAGGGTCGTCCGGGTGTCCTTCACGGTTCCCTCATGGATGTGCTCCAAGATGCCCATGGTCAAATTCTTGAAGCCTTCTCTATCTCGGCAGGTTTGGACTATCCTGGTATCGGTCCAGAACATTCTCACTACCACGATATCAAACGTGCCAGCTATGTTCCTGTGACGGACGAAGAAGCCTTGGAAGGATTTCAACTTTTGTCTCGTGTGGAAGGAATTATCCCAGCCTTGGAATCTAGCCATGCTATCGCCTTTGCGGTGAAATTGGCCAAAGAACTTGGATCAGAAAAGTCTATGATTGTCTGCCTATCAGGTCGTGGGGACAAGGATGTGGTTCAAGTCAAGGACCGCTTGGAAGCAGATGCAGCAAAGGAGGGAGAAGCTCATGCCTAAGACACTAACAGAAAAATTGAATGCTATAAAAGCAACTGGAAAAGGAATTTTCGTTCCCTATATCATGGCTGGAGACCATGAGAAAGGTTTGGACGGTCTTGCTGAAACAATTCACTTTTTAGAAGATTTGGGTGTCTCTGCAATTGAAGTGGGAATTCCCTTTTCAGATCCTGTCGCAGATGGACCTGTGATCGAAGAAGCAGGTCTGCGCAGTCTAGCCCACGGGACCTCTACCCAGGCTTTGGTTGAAACCTTGAAAACAATTGAAACAGAGGTTCCGCTGGTCATCATGACCTACTTCAACCCCCTCTTTCAGTACGGTGTTGAGAACTTTGTCAAAGATTTGGCAGATACAGCGGTTAAGGGCTTGATTATTCCAGACCTGCCTCATGAGCATGCCAACTTTGTAGAACCATTTTTGGCAGATACAGATATCGCCTTGATTCCCCTAGTTAGTTTGACGACAGGGATTGAGCGCCAGAAAGAATTAATTAAAGGGGCAGAAGGATTTGTCTATGCGGTTGCCATCAATGGGGTGACAGGGAAATCTGGCAATTACCGCGCAGACTTGGACAAGCACTTGGCACAATTGCATCAAGTGGCCGATATCCCAGTCTTGACAGGTTTTGGCGTATCTAGTCAAGCCGATGTAGAACGCTTCAATGCAGTGTCAGATGGCGTTATCGTCGGTTCAAAAATCGTAAAAGCTCTCCACCAAGGAGAGCCGATTCAGGACTTTATCAAACAAGCAGTAGATTACCAAAAATAATCATGCAAGCAGCAAGTAAGAGGAAAGGCACGAAAGGAAGTCTTTCCTTTTTCTTTTGCAGGAGAAAGGCTAGAATTCCCATCGCAGAAGCAAACTGAATCAAGATGAGTAACTCCGTTACACTAAAGATGAGAGCACAAGAAGCTAAAAAGAGAAAATCCCCTGCGCCCATGCGGATATCGATAAAATGAGCCAAAAAGCCAAGAGCAAGGAAGAAGACCATGACTAGATTCCAGCCAGAGGAAGCCATGAGGATTAGGTGGAAAGTCATCCAGACCAGTAAGGGATATTCCTGATGGCGAAAGTCGTAGATACCCAAGGTCAAACCAGCAGTGATTAGGATGACTTGACTCAAGGAAAGTAATTCCCAAGACCAAGCCAGAAAGAGGAGTCCTAAACCTAGTTCAAAGAGGGCATACCAGACAGGATAAGGGGCCTTGCAGTAGCGACAGCGAAAGCGATTGAGCACCTGCGAGAGAATCGGAATCAAATCTAAGGGACGCAAGGGAGTCTGACAGGAATCGCAGTGACTAGTTGGTAGGATAATCGATTGCTCAGGAAAACGGTCAATGACCAAACCGAGAAAGGAAGCTAGAATGCTTCCGACAAGAAAAAAATAAATATCAATCATACTTATCTATTCGTAAAAAATAGGAGAAGTAGTATAATGGAGAAATATAGATGAGATAGTGAGGTCAAGATGACAATTCGTTTTGAAGAAAATGTGAGCCCAGAAAATGCTCAATTCGTATGCCAATGGTCCAACTCCCTTGGCAAATCATTTCAAGAACAATGGATGGGAACAATGATTCCTTTTCCCTTGACAATTCAAGTTTTGCAAGATTTGGAAGGAATCTTTTCAATCTTTGAAGGACAAGAGTTTGTGGGGCTCATCCAGAAAATCAGGCAAGAAGACAGTAATCTTCATATTGGAAGATTTTTTATCACCCCCAAGAAACAGGGGCAAGGCTTAGGTAGCCAAGTTTTAAGGAAATTTGTTAGTTTGGCATTTGCAAATGAAGATATAGATAGTATTTCTCTAAATGTCTTCGAGGCAAATCAAAGAGCTCAAAATCTTTACCAAAAAGAAGGATTTGAAATCGTTCAAATTGTTGAAACACCTATACGAAAATACATAATGAAAAAGAGTAGATAGAAAGTAAAAATCCTTGAAATAAATGTTGACTGCGATTATGAACCTGAATCAGCCCCTCAAAAGGGACTGTATATGAATGAACGTTACCAGTGTTTAAAAACTAAAGAATATCAGGCACTTTTATCTTCCAAGGGTAGACAAATTTTCGCTAAACGTAAGATTGATATGAAATCTGTCTTTGGGCAGATAAAGGTTCGTTTGGGTTATAAGAGATGTCATCTGAGAGGTAAGCTTCAAGAGAGAATTGACATGGGATTCGTACTCATGGTCAACAACCTGCTGAAATATAATAAGAGAAAGAGGCAAAATTAAAAAGCTAGAGTTCCGCAATTGGAAATCTCTAGCTTTTTGTTTTCTGAGAATCATCTTGACTCAGACTCTTTTGACTAATGTTACTAAAAAGATAAAGTAACTTTTAGCCTTATTTATTGTCGCCACTCAACATGTTTTTAACACCTTCGATAGCACCTTCTACAGCGTCTTTGGCATCTTCAGCAACTTCTTTTACTTTAGAAACAACTTTTTCAGCTGTTCCTTCTTTTTCCATTTTTTCATCACCGATGGCTTTCCCAACACCTTCTTTAATAGAACCTTTAGCTTGATTTAATTTTTCTTCTACTGACATGATAATTTCTCCTGTTATATTTATTTTATCTTAGTTTACACGAGTTTTTTCGTGAGATACTACACCAGTTGCTGCACCTTTAACAGCTTCTACGCCTTCGCTAACTTTTTCTTGAACAGTTGAGAAACCAGATCCAAGACCAGATTTAGCTTTTTCGAATTGTTCTGAAGCGAATTCTCCTGTTGATTCAGCAACGTCAGATACGCGATCTTGAAGGCTTACTGAGTCTGCTTCATGTTGTTCTTTAGTTTTGATGTCGACAACGTTTACGTTGATTTCAACAACTTCCAAGTCAGTCATTTTAGCAACTTCTGAAGATACGATTTCTCTGATTTCTGAATATAAAGCTGGAACATTTTTTTGGTACTCAACAATAACGTTTAAGTCAACTGCAACTTGTGTTTTACCAACTTCTACGTTAACACCACTTGTTACGTCATCGCTGTTAACGATTTTTTCTTTAAGATTTGAGAAGAAACCACCGTCGATTCCCAAAAGACCTGAAACGTTTTCTAGTGACAGACCAATGATTTTTTGGATAACTTTATCTTCGTAAGTAAGTTCCCCTTTGATTTCGTGAGCTACAACAGTAGCATCTTTCTTTTCTACGTTAGTGTTTGTGTTTTTTTCGTTTGACATATGAAACTCCTTTAATTAAATTAGTAATTTTTATTTTTTTATTTATCTATATAGTTTTTTTCGATATAGAATCCAGCTGCAACTCCCAGTGCTCCTAAAATCAATACAAATATTGTTTTGAAGAAGCCAAAGGAGACAATCAAACAAGCGAGAAATACGCCTATGAGACCAGCGATAATTGGATATCGATATTGTTTAAGCCATTCCATTTTTTACTTCCTTACCTCACACGACTAACAGTCTTTTTGTTTTGAGGTTTTGGTTTAGGCTGGTAGTCTTTTACTAGAACTTCTAGTTTAACCTGACGCTCAATACCAAAAAACTGCTTCAATCCATTAGTTATTTCATTTTGAATTAGTTGGCATCTGTCAGCGATGTTGTCCGAAGGAAGAATTTTACCTTCTACATGAACGAAACATTTATTTTTTCGTAAATTTACATGAACAGTTGGGTTCTTGATCAATCCATGATCACTCACCAAACTTCTAACAAAACCTTCAATTGCCGAATTCTTTAATTTTAATGTATCGTTTTTAGTTTCAAGTTGAATTTCCAAATAACGTTTAGGATAAAACAACACAACTAACATCGATAACAAAACTAAAGTTGATAGAGCCACTATCCCCCAGAATATATATCTAGAGAGATAGAATTCAATGAAATGATTCTGTCTCCAGCTAAATAGCTGAATACCTAGATCACTAACTTGATGATAATCTATCAAAACAGGAAGGAAAATTGTCAAGATTAAAATACAGAAAATAATTAAAAATATTTTCTTTGTTTTTGACATATACAATCCTTTCGATTTAACATAAAACTATTTTTACCCGTCTAATCTATTTAAAAATAGTTTATTCTACAAGTAATTATTTTTTACCTGTAAAGAATGATACTACAGTAACAACAATTGCTGCTCCTGCAATAGATGGGATCAAAGCCATTCCAGCGATGGATGGGCCCCAGCTACCAAGTAGTGATTGTCCAACAGATGCTCCAATTAAACCAGCAAAGATGTTTGCGATGATTCCCATAGAACTACCTTTTTTAGTGATTTTACCTGCCAAGAGACCAATAAGACCTCCTGCAATAATTGACCACAACATTGCTTACCCTCCTTTTTTATTTTAATCTCAAAAAATCAATTTTTTTGATTGTTGCTATTATATAATTTTTTAATAAAAAATAGCATAAAAATCTAGTTATCCGCATAAAAACTGGACTTATCACACTTTATCAAGGTCAAAACCACTCAATTTACTACTAATTTACTACTTATGAATGAGCTTTGATACGACGATTTATCCTTGAAAAGTGAAGATATAAAGATACTTCCAATAAAATTTGAATATTTAATAGGTAGACACTTCAAAAAATGAGGTGTCTATTTTTTTACCCGATTTTGAAAGGAAGTGAACTTATGAAAACAAAAAATCAAGAATCAAAAGGTCGTTCCCCACTCTTTAAGACCATCAAACATTCATTCAGCCAATAAAAAAGAAAGGATAGGTAAAAATATGGAACTTAAATTTGTGATTCCCAACATGGAAAAAACATTCGGCAATTTAGAATTTGCTGGCGAGGATAAAGTCGTTCAGCGAAGAATCAACGGACGGCTAACTGTCTTATCAAGAAGCTATAATCTCTATTCTGATGTTCAAAGAGCAGATGATATTGTGGTGGTGCTTCCTGCTGAAGCTGGCGAAAAACATTTCGGCTTTGAGGAACGTGTGAAGTTAGTCAATCCACGTATTACCGCAGAGGGCTACAAAATCGGCACTCGTGGTTTTACAAATTACCTTTTACATGCTGACGACATGATAAAAGAATAAAGAAAGAGAGGAAAAATGATGAGATTAGCAAATGGCATTGTATTAGATAAAGACACGACTTTTGGAGAATTGAAATTCTCTGCTCTACGTCGTGAAGTGAGAATCCAAAATGAAGACGGGTCGGTTTCAGATGAAATCAAGGAACGTACCTATGACTTAAAATCCAAAGGACAAGGACGCATGATTCAAGTAAGTATTCCTGCCAGCGTGCCTTTGAAAGAGTTTGATTATAACGCACGGGTGGAACTTATCAATCCCATTGCGGACACCGTTGCTACTGCCACCTATCAAGGAGCAGATGTTGACTGGTATATCAAGGCAGACGATATTGTGCTGACAAAGGATTCTAGTTCATTCAAAGCTCAACCACAAGCAAAGAAAGAACCGACACAAGACAAATAGTCGCTAGGTAGAAAGGAGACTTTTTCGCATGAAACAGCGTGGTAAAAGGATTCGCCCATCTGGTAAAGATTTAGTCTTTCATTTTACGATAGCGTCACTCCTGCCTGTTTTCCTGCTGGTTGTCGGACTGTTTCATGTGAAGACAATCCAGCAGATCAACTGGCAGGATTTTAACCTATCACAAGCAGATAAGATTGACATTCCCTATTTAATTATCAGTTTCAGTGTCGCAATTCTTATCTGCTTGCTGGTAGCGTTTGTATTCAAACGGGTTCGCTATGATACGGTTAAACAACTTTACCACCGTCAAAAACTGGCAAAGATGATACTTGAAAACAAGTGGTATGAATCTGAACAGGTCAAAACAGAGGGTTTCTTTAAAGATAGTGCTGGTCGTACAAAGGAAAAGATAACCTACTTCCCTAAAATGTATTATCGACTTAAAAATGGCTTGATACAGATACGGGTGGAAATCACGCTGGGAAAATATCAAGACCAACTCTTACACTTGGAAAAGAAATTAGAGAGTGGCTTGTACTGTGAGCTGACGGATAAAGAGTTAAAGGATTCCTATGTGGAATATACTTTGCTCTATGACACCATAGCCAGTCGTATTTCTATTGATGAAGTAGAAGCTAAAGATGGTAAACTTCGCTTAATGAAAAACGTATGGTGGGAATATGATAAGCTCCCTCATATGTTGATTGCTGGTGGTACAGGTGGCGGTAAAACTTACTTTATACTGACACTGATTGAAGCCTTGCTTCATACAGATTCAAAACTGTATATTCTTGACCCGAAAAATGCTGATCTTGCGGACTTAGGTTCTGTGATGGCAAATGTCTACTATAGAAAAGAAGACTTGCTTTCTTGCATTGAAACATTCTATGAAGAAATGATGAAACGTAGTGAGGAAATGAAGCAGATGAAGAACTATAAGACTGGCAAAAATTATGCTTACTTAGGTCTCCCGGCACACTTCTTAATCTTTGATGAATACGTCGCTTTCATGGAAATGCTGGGAACAAAAGAAAACACCGCAGTTATGAATAAGCTGAAACAGATTGTCATGTTAGGTCGTCAAGCTGGCTTCTTTCTAATACTGGCTTGTCAACGTCCAGACGCAAAATATTTAGGCGACGGAATCCGTGATCAGTTTAATTTCAGAGTGGCTTTAGGTCGTATGTCTGAAATGGGCTATGGCATGATGTTTGGCAGTGACGTACAAAAGGATTTCTTCTTAAAGCGAATCAAAGGTCGTGGCTATGTTGATGTAGGAACAAGTGTCATATCAGAGTTTTATACTCCCCTTGTACCAAAAGGATATGATTTCTTGGAGGAAATTAAAAAGTTATCCAACAGCAGACAGTCCACGCAGGCGACGTGCGAAGCGGAAGTCGCAGGTGTGGACTGATCTTGCTGGCTGGTGTGGCAATAGCCACGCCAGCACTTAACCCCCCGTATCTAACAGGGGGGTACAAATCGACAGGAAACAGTCAAAAAAACATTAGAAAATCCTTTGGTTACAAGGGATTTACAAAATTTCAGCGTATGTCAAATGGGCTTTAAAAGTTGACATACGCCTTTTTGATTGGAGGGATTTTTACTGAATGAACAAACTTGGTTACAGCATTTAAAAGAAAAACGCTTGGCTTATGGACTATCTCAAAACCGTTTAGCTGTTGCGACTGGTATTACAAGGCAGTATCTAAGCGATATTGAAACAGGAAAAGTCAAGCCATCAGAGGATTTACAGCAGTCCCTTTGGGAAGCTCTGGAACGCTTCAATCCCGACGCTCCCCTTGAAATGCTGTTTGATTATGTAAGAATTCGCTTTCCGACAACAGACGTACAGCAGGTGGTCGAAAACATCTTACAACTGAAACTGTCCTATTTTCTTCATGAGGACTATGGTTTCTATTCTTATTCAGAGCATTATGCTTTAGGCGACATATTCGTCCTTTGCTCCCATGAACTGGACAAAGGAGTTCTGGTGGAATTGAAAGGTCGTGGGTGCAGACAATTTGAAAGCTATCTTCTGGCACAACAAAGAAGCTGGTATGAGTTCTTTATGGACGTTTTGGTGGCTGGCGGTGTGATGAAACGCCTTGACCTTGCCATTAACGATAAGACAGGGATTTTAAATATCCCTGTACTCACTGAAAAGTGCCAACAGGAAGAATGTATCTCCGTCTTCCGCAGTTTTAAAAGCTATCGCAGTGGCGAACTGGTACGCAAAGAGGAAAAGGAATGTATGGGAAACACCCTCTATATCGGTTCATTACAAAGTGAAGTTTATTTCTGTATCTATGAAAAGGACTACGAGCAGTACAAGAAAAATGATATTCCCATTGAAGACGCAGAAGTAAAAAACCGTTTTGAGATTCGATTGAAAAATGAGCGTGCCTATTATGCAGTCCGTGATTTACTCGTCTATGACAATCCAGAGCATACCGCCTTTAAAATTATCAATCGGTATATCCGTTTTGTAGATAAAGACGATTCCAAACCTCGTTCTGATTGGAAACTGAATGAAGAATGGGCTTGGTTTATTGGGAACAATCGTGAACGATTAAAACTAACCACAAAACCAGAGCCTTACTCCTTCCAAAGGACGCTGAACTGGCTATCTCATCAAGTTGCCCCGACCTTAAAGGTTGCGATTAAACTTGATGAAATCAACCAGACGCAGGTTGTAAAAGACATTCTCGACCATGCGAAACTGACAGACCGACACAAGCAGATTTTGAAGCAACAGTCAGTAAAAGAACAGGACGTGATAACAACAAAAAAATAACTCAAATACAAATTCATTGAATATAGAGAGGAGAACATTTTTATGAATTTTGGACAAAACCTTTATAACTGGTTTCTATCAAACGCTCAATCACTGGTGCTTTTAGCAATCGTTGTGATTGGCTTGTATCTTGGCTTCAAGCGTGAGTTTAGCAAACTGATTGGCTTTTTAATTATTGCGATTATTGCGGTTGGCTTAGTCTTCAACGCTGCTGGAGTAAAAGACATTTTACTAGAGCTATTCAATCGCATTATTGGTGCTTAAATAAAACCGTTCTTTTGTGGAATATAAGTGGTTTTCTTATGTTCCGCAAAGGAATGGTACACCAAACGAAGTGCGGTAGGGATTTTTGAATCTCTACAAAGAAAGGACGTGAATATATGGACGATATGCAAGTCTATATTGCGAATTTAGGCAAATACAATGAGGGCGAATTGGTCGGTGCGTGGTTTACCTTTCCCATTGACTTTGAGGAAGTCAAAGAGAAAATCGGCTTGAATGATGAATATGAGGAATACGCCATTCATGACTACGAGTTACCCTTTACGGTTGACGAATACACTTCCATTGGCGAACTCAATCGACTATGGGAAATGGTATCGGAATTACCCGAAGAATTACAATCGGAGCTATCTGCTCTGCTCACTCATTTTTCAAGCATTGAAGAACTAAGCGAACATCAAGAGGATATTATCATTCATTCCGATTGTGATGATATGTATGACGTGGCACGCTACTACATTGAAGAAACGGGTGCTTTAGGCGAAGTACCAGCTAGTCTTCAAAACTATATTGATTATCAAGCCTATGGTCGGGATTTAGACCTTTCAGGAACGTTTATCTCAACCAATCATGGGATTTTTGAAATCGTCTATTAAATCTGTCGGTACATTACTACTGGCAGATTTTCTATTTTACGGGGTGGCTCAATCAGCTACCCCTATTTTTTATGAAAGGATTGATTACATGAAGAAAATACGAAGCTATACCAGTATCTGGTCTGTGGAAAAGGTACTGTATTCTATCAATGATTTTAGACTTCCGTTTCCCATAACCTTTACGCAAATGACATGGTTTGTCGTGTCACTCTTTGCAGTGATGATACTTGGCAACTTGCCCCCTCTTTCCATGATAGAGGGAGCATTTCTCAAATACTTTGGGATTCCTGTGGCTTTCACATGGTTTATGTCTACAAAAACTTTTGATGGTAAAAAGCCTTATGGATTTTTGAAGTCTGTCATTGCTTATGCACTGCGACCAAAGCTGACCTATGCAGGAAAAAAAGTAACGCTTGGCAGAAACCAGCCACAAGAAGCCATTACAGCAGTTAGGAGTGAATTTTATGGCATATCCAATTAAATACATTGAAAACAATCTCGTCTGGAATAAAGACGGGGAATGTTATGCTTACTATGAGCTTGTTCCTTACAATTACTCATTTCTAAGTCCAGAACAGAAAATACAAGTGCATGATTCTTTCAGACAGCTTATCGCACAAAATCGTGATGGCAAAATTCATGCTTTACAAATCAGTACAGAATCCAGCATACGTTCTGCACAAGAGCGTTCCAAAAATGAAGTCACTGGCAAGCTCAAAGCGGTTGCCTATGACAAAATCGACCAACAGACAGACGCTTTAATATCCATGATTGGCGAAAATCAAGTGAACTACCGTTTCTTTATCGGCTTTAAGTTGCTTCTCAACGATCAGGAGTTTTCTATGAAAAGTCTTACCGTTGAAGCAAAAAATGCTTTGTCTGATTTTGTCTATGATGTGAACCATAAGCTGATGGGCGATTTTGTTAGTATGAGTAATGATGAAATCCTGCGTTTTCAGAAGATGGAAAAGCTCTTAGAAAATAAAATCTCTCGTCGTTTCAAAATCCGCAGGTTAGATAAGGACGACTTCGGCTATCTGATTGAACACCTTTACGGACAGACAGGCACTGCCTATGAAGAGTATGAGTACCATCTATCAAAGAAAAAGCTGGATAATGAAACGCTGATTAAATACTATGACTTGATTAAGCCTACTCGCTGTTTGGTGGAAGAAAAACAGCGATATTTGAAAATCCAGCAGGAAGATGAAACCGTCTATGTAGCTTACTTTACCATTAACAGCATTGTCGGAGAACTGGACTTCCCGTCCTCTGAAATCTTCTACTACCAGCAACAGCAATTTACATTCCCGATTGATACGTCAATGAATGTGGAAATTGTAGCGAATCGTAAAGCCCTATCTACTGTCCGCAATAAAAAGAAAGAACTGAAAGACTTGGATAACCACGCTTGGCAAAGTGATAATGAAACCAGCTCCAATGTGGCGGAAGCTCTGGAAAGTGTGAATGAGCTGGAAACCAATTTAGACCAAAGCAAGGAATCTATGTACAAGCTGTCTTATGTGGTAAGGGTATCAGCAAATGATCTTGACGAACTCAAACGTCGTTGTAATGAAGTGAAAGATTTTTATGACGATTTAAGCGTAAAACTGGTACGACCATTTGGGGATATGCTCGGCTTACATGAAGAATTTTTACCTGCCAGCAAGCGTTATATGAATGATTATATTCAATACGTGACCTCTGATTTCCTCGCTGGTTTAGGTTTTGGTGCTACTCAAATGCTGGGGGAAAATGAGGGGATTTATGTTGGCTACAGCTTAGATACTGGACGCAATGTCTATCTGAAACCTGCTCTTGCCAGTCAAGGGGTTAAGGGTTCAGTAACCAATGCGTTAGCGTCGGCTTTTGTTGGTTCGCTGGGTGGTGGTAAATCCTTTGCGAATAACCTTATCGTCTATTATGCGGTGCTTTATGGGGCACAAGCAGTGATTGTAGACCCAAAAGCAGAACGTGGCAGATGGAAAGAAACCTTGCCAGAGATTTCCCATGAAATCAATATCGTCACTCTGACTTCTGATGAGAAAAACAAAGGCTTACTTGACCCTTATGTGATTATGAAAAATCCCAAAGATTCTGAATCACTGGCTATTGATATTCTGACATTCCTTACGGGGATTTCCTCTCGTGATGGGGAACGCTTCCCAATCCTTAGAAAAGCCATTCGTGCAGTAACCAATAGTGAAGTACGAGGGTTGATGAAAGTGATTGAGGAATTACGGGTTGAGAATACGCCACTAAGTACCAGTATAGCCGACCATATCGAAAGTTTTACAGACTATGACTTTGCACATTTATTATTCAGTAATGGTTATGTGGAGCAGTCTATCAGCTTAGAAAAACAACTGAACATTATACAGGTTGCGGACTTGGTACTTCCTGACAAGGAAACTTCCTTTGAGGAATATACCACAATGGAGTTACTATCGGTAGCAATGCTGATTGTCATTAGTACCTTTGCGTTGGACTTTATCCATACAGACCGAAGTATTTTCAAGATTGTAGACTTAGACGAAGCATGGAGCTTCTTACAGGTGGCACAAGGGAAAACACTATCTATGAAGCTGGTTCGTGCTGGTCGTGCTATGAACGCTGGGGTATATTTCGTGACCCAAAATACAGATGACCTCTTAGATGAAAAACTGAAAAATAACCTCGGCTTAAAATTTGCCTTTCGTTCCACTGACCTTAACGAGATTAAAAAAACCCTTGCCTTTTTTGGTGTAGACCCAGAGGACGAAAACAATCAGAAGCGATTGCGTGATTTGGAAAACGGGCAATGCCTTATCAGTGATTTATATGGTCGTGTCGGTGTGATACAGTTCCACCCTGTATTTGAAGAACTGCTCCATGCCTTTGATACCAGACCACCTGTGCGAAAAGAGGTGTAAATGTGAAACCATCAATAGTAAACAGAATAAAATCAAACTGGACGCTGAAACGTCTAGGTAAAGTGGCAATGACAGTGGCTTTCACACTTGTGATTGCCATTTTTCTTTTAGCCATGCTGGGAACGGTGGTTCAAGCTGCGGGCTTGGTAGATGATACGGTCAATGTGGCAAATGAATACAGCCGATACCCACTTGAAAACTATCAACTGGATTTTTATGTGGATAATAGCTGGGGCTGGCTACCGTGGAACTGGTCGGACGGAATTGGAAAACAAGTCATGTATGGACTATATGCCATTACCAATTTTATTTGGACAATCAGTCTTTATGTTTCCAATGCGACGGGTTACTTAGTACAGGAAGCCTATTCCTTAGACTTCATTTCCGCTACAGCAGATTCCATTGGCAAGAATATGCAGACCCTTGCAGGGGTTACGCCTAGTGGACTATCAACAGAGGGTTTCTATGTTGGATTCCTTTTACTCTTGATTTTGGTTCTTGGGGTTTATGTTGCCTATACAGGACTGATAAAGAGAGAAACCACAAAGGCAATTCATGCCCTCATGAATTTTGTGCTGGTTTTTATCCTATCGGCTTCCTTTATTTCCTATGCTCCCGATTATATTAAGAAAATCAATGACTTTTCATCAGACATCAGCAACGCTAGTTTGTCACTGGGTACAAAAATTGTCATGCCCCATTCAGATAGTCAAGGCAAGGACAGTGTGGACTTGATACGTGACAGCCTATTTTCCATACAGGTTCAGCAACCGTGGCTACTGCTTCAATATAACAGTTCAGACATTGAAAGTATTGGTATTGACCGTGTGGAAAGCCTGCTCTCAACCAGTCCAGATTCCAACAATGGGGAAGACAGAGAAAAAATTGTTGCGGAAGAAATTGAAGATAGAAGCAATACCAATATGACGATTACAAAGACGATTAACCGTTTAGGTACAGTCTTCTTCCTATTTGTCTTCAATATTGGGATTTCCATATTTGTATTCCTATTAACAGGAATCATGATTTTCTCGCAGGTACTTTTTATCATCTATGCTATGTTTCTGCCTGTGAGCTTTATTTTAAGCATGATTCCATCATTTGATGGTATGTCAAAACGAGCCATAACAAAGCTCTTTAATACCATTTTGACACGAGCTGGAATCACATTGATTATTACGACAGCATTTAGTATTTCAACCATGCTCTATACCTTATCGGCTGGTTATCCGTTCTTTTTGATTGCTTTTCTACAGATTGTGACCTTTGCAGGAATCTACTTTAAGCTGGGCGATTTAATGAGTATGTTTTCTCTACAGAGTAACGATTCTCAAAGTGTGGGAAGTCGTATGATGAGAAAACCTCGTATGCTTATGCACGCTCACATGCACCGTCTACAGCGGAAACTTGGACGCTCCGTGACTGCTTTAGGGGCTGGGTCTGCCATTGCCAGTGCTACGGGTAAAAAAGGACAGTCGGGTTCGGGAAGTTCTGCGAGTACACAAGCAGATCACTCTCGACCAAACGGGCAGGAAAAATCAACACTAGGAAAGCGTATCGGTCAAACCATCGGTACAGTAGCTGATACCAAAGACAGAATGGTAGATACTGCTGGTAATTTGAAAGAACAGGTTAAGGATTTGCCGACCAATGCAAGATATGCAGTATATCAAGGAAAATCCAAAGTAAAAGAGAATGTCCGTGATTTAACCAGTAGTATTTCTCAAACCAAAGCGGACAGAGCCAGTGGACGCAAGGAACAGCAGGAACAAAGGCGAAAAACCATTGCGAAGCGTCGCTCTGAAATGGAACAGGTCAAACAGAAAAAACAGCCTGCTTCTTCTGTTCATGAAAGACCGACTACAAGACAAGAACAATATCATGATGAACAGACCTCAAAACAGTCTAATATTCAGACTTCATATAAGGAATCTCAACAAGCCAAACAAGAGCGTCCAGCAGTTAAGTCCGATTTTTCAAGTCCAAAAGTGGAACGCCAAGGCAATACCGTTCAAGAAAAAACCGTTCAAAAGCCAGCAACTTCAACCACTACAGCAGATAGAACTTCACAACGTCCAATCACAAAAGAACGTCCGTCTACTGTTCAAAGAGTACCACTACAAAATACAAGAAGTAGACCACCAATCAAAACCGCCACCATTAAGAAAGTCGGTAAGAAACCATGAAGTTGAAAACTTTAGTGATTGGTGGTTCTGGATTATTCTTGATGGTCTTCTCACTGCTTCTGTTTGTTGCCATTTTATTTTCAGATGAACAGGACAGCGGAATTTCCAATATTCATTATGGAGGTGTGAATGTTTCCGCAGAAGTGCTGGCTCATAAGCCTATGGTAGAAAAATATGCCAAAGAATATGGCGTTGAAGAATATGTCAACATACTTCTTGCGATTATACAGGTGGAATCGGGCGGTACTGCGGAAGATGTTATGCAGTCCTCGGAATCCCTCGGTCTTCCACCTAATTCATTGAGTACAGAAGAATCCATTAAGCAAGGTGTGAAGTATTTCAGTGAATTATTAGCCAGTAGCGAAAGGCTCAGTGTAGATTTAGAATCGGTTATCCAGTCCTACAATTATGGTGGTGGTTTCTTAGGGTATGTGGCTAATCGTGGAAATAAATATACCTTTGAACTGGCTCAAAGTTTCTCAAAAGAGTATTCAGGTGGCGAAAAAGTGTCTTACCCCAATCCCATAGCCATACCTATCAATGGGGGCTGGCGATACAACTATGGCAATATGTTTTATGTGCAACTGGTAACGCAGTATCTTGTCACAACAGAGTTTGATGATGATACGGTACAAGCCATCATGGACGAAGCACTGAAATATGAGGGCTGGCGATACGTTTACGGTGGAGCTTCCCCGACTACTTCTTTTGATTGTAGCGGACTGACACAATGGACGTATGGAAAAGCTGGAATTAACTTACCACGAACCGCACAACAGCAATATGATGTGACCCAGCATATCCCACTATCGGAAGCACAAGCTGGCGATTTGGTTTTCTTTCATTCTACCTATAACGCTGGCTCTTATATTACTCATGTTGGGATATACCTTGGCAATAACCGTATGTTTCATGCAGGCGACCCAATCGGTTATGCCGACTTAACAAGCCCCTACTGGCAACAGCATTTAGTGGGAGCAGGACGAATCAAACAATGAGAAAGGAAGATTTAATGATGAAATTTAGAAAAAATCAGAATAAAGAAAAACAGATACCAAAGGAAAAGAAACCTCGTGTCTATAAGGTCAATCCTCATAAAAAGGTTGTGATTGCCTTGTGGGTACTTTTAGGGCTTAGTTTCAGCTTTGCGATATTCAAGCACTTTACAGCTATAGATACTCATACTATTCACGAAACAACTATCATAGAAAAGGAATACGTTGATACTCATCATGTAGAAAATTTTGTAGAGAACTTTGCGAAAGTCTACTATTCATGGGAGCAATCCGATAAGTCCATTGATAATCGAATGGAAAGTCTAAAAGGCTATCTGACAGATGAACTTCAAGCTCTCAATGTTGATACAGTACGCAAAGATATTCCTGTATCGTCTTCTGTAAGAGGATTTCAGATATGGACGGTAGAGCCAACTGGCGACAATGAGTTTAATGTAACCTACAGTGTAGACCAGCTCATTACAGAGGGAGAAAATACAAAGACCGTCCACTCTGCTTATATAGTGAGTGTCTATGTAGATGGTTCTGGAAATATGGTACTGGTTAAGAATCCGACCATTACCAACATACCTAAGAAATCAAGTTATAAACCAAAAGCCATTGAAAGTGAGGGGACGGTTGATTCCATTACAACCAATGAAATCAATGAGTTTTTAACGACGTTCTTCAAGCTCTATCCTACAGCGACAGCCAGTGAACTTTCCTACTATGTGAATGACGGGATATTAAAACCAATCGGAAAAGAGTACATCTTTCAAGAACTGGTAAATCCTATTCACAATCGTAAGGATAATCAAGTCACGGTATCGCTGACAGTGGAGTATATCGACCAGCAGACCAAAGCAACGCAGGTATCTCAATTTGATTTGGTACTTGAAAAGAACGGGAGTAATTGGAAGATTATAGAATAACAAATATTGGTACATTATTACAGCTATTTTGTAATCACGTACTCTCTTTGATAAAAAATTGGAGATTCCTTGACAAATATGCTCTTACGTGCTATTATTTAAGTATCTATTTAAAAGGAGTTAATAAATATGCGGCAAGGTATTCTTAAATAAACTGTCAATTTGATAGTGGGAACAAATAATTGGATGTCCTTTTTTAGGAGGGCTTAGTTTTTTGTACCCAGTTTAAGAATACCTTTATCATGTGATTCTAAAGTATCCGGAGAATATCTGTATGCTTTGTATGCCTATGGTTATGCATAAAAATCCCAGTGATAAAAGTATTTATCACTGGGATTTTTATGCCCTTTTGGGTTTTTGAATGGAGGAAAATCACATGAAAATTATTAATATTGGAGTTTTAGCTCATGTTGATGCAGGAAAAACTACCTTAACAGAAAGCTTATTATATAACAGTGGAGCGATTACAGAATTAGGAAGCGTGGACAAAGGTACAACGAGGACGGATAATACGCTTTTAGAACGTCAGAGAGGAATTACAATTCAGACAGGAATAACCTCTTTTCAGTGGGAAAATACGAAGGTGAACATCATAGACACGCCAGGACATATGGATTTCTTAGCAGAAGTATATCGTTCATTATCAGTTTTAGATGGGGCAATTCTACTGATTTCTGCAAAAGATGGCGTACAAGCACAAACTCGTATATTATTTCATGCACTTAGGAAAATGGGGATTCCCACAATCTTTTTTATCAATAAGATTGACCAAAATGGAATTGATTTATCAACGGTTTATCAGGATATTAAAGAGAAACTTTCTGCCGAAATTGTAATCAAACAGAAGGTAGAACTGTATCCTAATATGTGTGTGACGAACTTTACCGAATCTGAACAATGGGATACGGTAATAGAGGGAAACGATGACCTTTTAGAGAAATATATGTCCGGTAAATCATTAGAAGCATTGGAACTCGAACAAGAGGAAAGCATAAGATTTCAGAATTGTTCTCTGTTCCCTCTTTATCATGGAAGTGCAAAAAGTAATATAGGGATTGATAACCTTATAGAAGTTATTACTAATAAATTTTATTCATCAACACATCGAGGTCCGTCTGAACTTTGCGGAAAAGTTTTCAAAATTGAGTATTCGGAAAAAAGACAGCGTCTTGCATATATACGTCTTTATAGTGGCGTACTGCATTTGCGAGATTCGGTTAGAATATCGGAAAAGGAAAAAATAAAAATTACAGAAATGTATACTTCAATAAATGGTGAATTATGTAAAATTGATAAGGCTTATTCCGGGGAAATTGTTATTTTGCAGAATGAGTTTTTGAAGTTAAATAGTGTTCTTGGAGATACAAAGCTATTGCCACAGAGAGAGAGAATTGAAAATCCCCTCCCTCTGCTGCAAACGACTGTTGAACCGAGCAAACCTCAACAAAGGGAAATGTTACTTGATGCACTTTTAGAAATCTCCGACAGTGACCCGCTTCTGCGATATTATGTGGATTCTGCGACACATGAAATCATACTTTCTTTCTTAGGGAAAGTACAAATGGAAGTGACTTGTGCTCTGCTGCAAGAAAAGTATCATGTGGAGATAGAAATAAAAGAGCCTACAGTCATTTATATGGAAAGACCGTTAAAAAAAGCAGAGTATACCATTCACATCGAAGTTCCACCGAATCCTTTCTGGGCTTCCATTGGTCTATCTGTAGCACAGCTTCCATTAGGGAGCGGAGTACAGTATGAGAGCTCGGTTTCTCTTGGATACTTAAATCAATCGTTTCAAAATGCAGTTATGGAGGGGATACGCTATGGCTGTGAACAAGGATTGTATGGTTGGAATGTGACGGACTGTAAAATCTGTTTTAAGTATGGCTTATACTATAGCCCTGTTAGTACCCCAGCAGATTTTCGGATGCTTGCTCCTATTGTATTGGAACAAGTCTTAAAAAAAGCTGGAACAGAATTGTTAGAGCCATATCTTAGTTTTAAAATTTATGCGCCACAGGAATATCTTTCACGAGCATACACCGATGCTCCTAAATATTGTGCGAACATCGTAGACACTCAATTGAAAAATAATGAGGTCATTCTTAGTGGAGAAATCCCTGCTCGGTGTATTCAAGAATATCGTAGTGATTTAACTTTCTTTACAAATGGACGTAGTGTTTGTTTAACAGAGTTAAAAGGGTACCATGTTACTACCGGTGAACCTGTTTGCCAGCCCCGTCGTCCAAATAGTCGGATAGATAAAGTACGATATATGTTCAATAAAATAACTTAGTGTATTTTATGTTGTTATATAAATATGGTTTCTTGTTAAATAAGATGAAATATTCTTTAATAAAGATTTGAATTAAAGTGTAAAGGAGGAGATAGTTATTATAAACTACAAGTGGATATTGTGTCCTGTATGTGGAAATAAAACACGATTAAAGATAAGGGAAGATACTGAATTAAAAAAATTCCCCCTCTATTGTCCGAAATGCAGACAAGAAAATTTAATTGAAATAAAGCAGTTCAAAGTAACTGTGATTACAGAGCCAGACGCAAAGACGCAGAGCCGATAAAATGAGATTAATACAATCTCATTTTATCGGCTCTTTCCGTTATGTATGGATTCTTTTAATTAGTCTTCGATGTTTCTTGCTTCGTTGATACCGCTGGCTAAAGATTCCATTAAGGATAGTTCTTTGTCTGTAAAGCTATCCATGTATTTCTCTATCTGTAATCGTCGGGTGCTTTTTACCAAGTTATTAGCAGGTAAGAAAAATTCATCAACGGAAACATGAAGTAACGATACAAGGTCATAAAGAACTTGTATGCTGGGGTGTTGCCCCTTATTTTCAATATTAGTTAAGTAACGTGGGTCAATTTCAATCAATGCTCCCACTTGTTCACGAGTTAAACCTCGTTTCAATCGAGCTTCTTTAATGGCTAAACCAAAGGCTCTAAAATCATATTTATCTTCTTTTTTACGCATAGTAGACCACCTCTATACATTTTACTGTTCCTATTGAATTAGAAACAGGTATAGAAAAACATGTTATATAGTTTATAGGTTCATATTTAATAAAAAGCACTACTAAACGCCAATAAAAAAAACCGTTATATGGTAGTGCTATTTATGCTGTTAAAATATTGTATCTTACTTCCAAATGGCGGTTTGTTGGAGGTCAAAGTCGCCATGAAGTATATCACATACAATCAAGTTCCCCACATTGAGTATTTATCAAAAAAAGTCGTCTATCTGCAATAGATAAGTACGTCCACCAATGTGGTTTTATAAATCATATAGATAGAAAAATAAAAGCATGTAAACAGAGAAATCAATCTGTTTGTGTGCTTTTTTGGTTATTCAGAACTTTTTTACAAAGTTTATTCATCAGTAATGCAACAAATCCCCCTTTCACATTGGGACTAAGAGTGAAAGGAGATAAAAGAGCAAGGCTCACTTCCTTTCCTAGACAGAAAGGGGGTGAGAAACATGAAACCATCTTTTTTTCAGACCACAATAGAAAATCAGTTTGACTATATCTGTAAACGTGCTATGGAAGACGAGCGAAAGAATTATCTGCTTTATCTTTCAAGGATCGCAAAGCGTGAAGTGTCCTTTTCTGATGTTGGCGATTATCTTGTTAGCCAGTTTGCGACAACAGATAACTATTCAACTGACTTTCAGATTTTTACACTCAATGGAATATCAGTTGGTGTTGAAAATGATTTATTGAGTGAAGCATTACGTGAGTTGCCAGACAAGAAACGTGAAATTCTACTGCTGTTTTACTTTATGGACATGAGCGATTCAGAAATTGCAGACCTGTTGAAATTGAACCGTTCTACTGTCTATCGGCATAGAACCAGTGGACTAGCCTTAATCAAAAAGTTTATGGAGGAATTTGAAGAATGAAAACACAATATCCTATGATTCCCTTTCCTCTCATTGTAAAGGCAACAGATGGCGATACAGAAGCGATTAACCAGATTCTACATCATTACAGAGGGTACATAACGAAACGTTCCCTACGACTTATGAAAGATGAATATGGCAATCAAAGTATGGTCGTTGATGAAGTCTTACGTGGAAGAATGGAAACCAGACTGATTACAAAGATTCTGTCATTTGAAATTAAGTAATAACCTCTCTCTTTTCGTGGAAGCGTGCCATACTATTCCACGCTTCCCGAACAGGGAGGTTTGTTATTCCATCAAAGCATATTGAGCTTTCAATGTGTTTTGATAGGCTAACGAGCCATTGTTCTTTGAAAACTGAATAAAAGTAATTGAATACGTTTCGATAAGAAAAGAGCCAACGGAGCTAACCGCCATGACCTATCTTCTAAAGATAGCGAGCGTTTCAGTTAGTGTTCCGAAAAACAATCTTTAGCAGGATTGCCAGCGACGACTTTCTTATCGTGATAATGATACTCCCATACAGTCAATAGTCCGAGCGTTAAAAGCGTCGCAGGCAATGAGTATGGCTACATGAGAACCATGCAGGGGTGGAACTCCCGTGAGCTTTGCTAAAGCTGTTCGATTGCTGGTAAAACAACTTTTATGAAATCCAAATAAGTGATTTGGAAAGGAGGATTTTATGAAGCAGACTGACATTCCTATTTGGGAACGTTATACCCTAACCATTGAAGAAGCGTCAAAATATTTTCGTATTGGCGAAAACAAGCTACGACGCTTGGCAGAGGAAAATAAAAATGCAAATTGGCTGATTATGAATGGCAATCGTATTCAGATTAAACGAAAACAATTTGAAAAAATTATAGATACATTGGACGCAATCTAGCGTCGCCAAAGGGTCTTGTATATGATAAAATAGTATTAAGTCGTATCAAGGCTCTTTCCATAAAGGAAAGGAGCAAATGCCATGTCAGAAAAAAGACGTGACAATAAAGGTCGAATCTTAAAGACTGGAGAGAGCCAACGAAAAGATGGAAGATACTTATACAAATATATAGATTCATTTGGAGAACCGCAATTTGTTTACTCGTGGAAACTTGTGGCTACAGACCGAGTACCAGCAGGAAAGCGTGATTGTATCTCACTTAGAGAGAAAATCGCAGAGTTACAGAAAGACATTCATGATGGTATTGATGTTGTAGGAAAGAAAATGACACTCTGCCAGCTTTACGCAAAACAGAACGCTCAAAGACCAAAGGTTAGAAAAAACACTGAAACTGGACGCAAATATCTTATGGATATTTTGAAGAAAGACAAGTTAGGTGTAAGAAGTATTGACAGTATTAAGCCATCAGACGCTAAAGAATGGGCTATTAGAATGAGTGAAAATGGTTATGCTTATCAAACCATCAATAACTACAAACGTTCTTTAAAGGCTTCATTCTATATTGCTATACAAGATGATTGTGTTCGGAAGAATCCATTTGACTTTCAACTGAAAGCAGTTCTTGATGATGATACTGTCCCTAAGACCGTACTAACAGAAGAACAGGAAGAAAAACTGTTAGCCTTTGCAAAAGCTGATAAAACCTACAGCAAAAATTATGATGAAATTCTGATACTCTTAAAAACAGGTCTTCGTATTTCAGAGTTTGGTGGTTTGACACTTCCAGATTTAGATTTTGAGAATCGTCTTGTCAATATAGACCATCAGCTATTGAGAGATACTGAAATTGGGTACTACATTGAAACACCAAAGACCAAAAGTGGCGAACGTCAAGTTCCTATGGTTGAAGAAGCCTATCAAGCATTTAAGCGAGTGTTAGCGAATCGAAAGAATGATAAGCGTGTTGAGATTGATGGATATAGTGATTTCCTCTTTCTTAATAGAAAGAACTATCCAAAAGTGGCAAGTGATTACAACGGCATGATGAAAGGTCTTGTTAAGAAATACAATAAGTATAACGAGGATAAATTGCCACACATCACTCCACATAGTTTGCGACATACATTCTGTACCAACTATGCAAATGCAGGAATGAATCCAAAGGCATTACAGTACATTATGGGACATGCTAATATAGCCATGACGCTGAACTATTACGCACATGCAACATTCGATTCTGCAATGGCAGAAATGAAACGCTTGAATAAAGAGAAGCAACAGGAGCGTCTTGTTGCTTAGTAGTACAAATGAATTTACTACTTATTTACCACTTCTGACAGCTAAGACATGAGGAAATATGCAAAGAAACGTGAAGTATCTTCCTACAGTAAAAATACTCGAAAGCACATAGAATAAGGCTTTACGAGCATTTAAGAAAATATAAAAAGATAATTAGAAATTTATACTTTGTTTAAAATTAAAAATATAATCTTTCGACTTGAATTTGATTCTGTATTCACGCCCTCAATAGACGGTAAAATAAGAAAATTGTTTATATATTGTCTCCGTAGTGTTATTATACGAAATAAAAGATTTTAGGAAAAGTCGTTATAGCATGCTATACCTATTCTTTGTGGTATAATTGCAAGAGGTTTAATCCGATAATTTATAAAGAGAGAAAGACATTCATGAGAGATTTATTATCTAAAAAAAGTCATAGGCAATTAGAATTATTAGAATTATTATTTGAGCATAAACGATGGTTTCATCGTTCTGAACTAGCAGAGTTACTAAATTGTACAGAACGTGCAGTCAAAGATGATCTATCCCATGTTAAATCTGCTTTTCCTGACTTGATTTTTCATTCTTCTACTAATGGTATACGCATTATTAATACCGATGATAGCGATATTGAAATGGTTTACCATCATTTCTTTAAGCATTCAACTCATTTTTCAATTTTAGAATTTATCTTCTTTAATGAAGGATGTGATGCTGATAGTATTTGCAAAGAGTTTTATATCAGTTCATCTTCGCTCTATCGTATTATTAGCCAAATCAATAAAGTGATTAAAAAGCAATTTCAATTTGAAATCAGTCTGACCCCTGTTCAAATCATTGGAAATGAGAGAGACATTCGTTACTTTTTTGCACAATATTTTTCAGAAAAATATTATTTCCTAGAATGGCCATTTGAAAATTTTTCAGTAGAACCCCTATCTCAATTGTTAGAATTGGTTTATAAGGAAACAAGCTTTCCAATGAATTTGTCAACTCATAGAATGCTAAAGTTGCTCCTAGTAACCAATCTATATCGAATAAAGTTTGGTCATTTTATGGAAGTAGATAAAGATTCTTTTAACGACCAAAGTTTGAATGCTTTGATGCAGGCAGAAGGAATAGAAGGTGTTGCTCAGAGTTTTGAATCAGAATACAATCTCTCTTTAGATGAAGAAGTGGTTTGCCAATTATTTGCGTCTTACTTTCAAAAAATGTTTTTCATAGATGAAAACCTCTTTTTGAAAAGTGTAAAAAGGGATAGTTATGTTGGGAAATCTTACCATCTATTGAGTGACTTTATTGATCAGATTTCAGTCAAGTATCAGATTGAGATTGAGAATAAGGATAGTCTGATTTGGCATCTGCATAATACCGCACATCTGTATCGTCAAGAGTTGTCCACTGAGTTTATTTTATTTGATCAAAAAGGGAATACAATCAGGAATTTTCAAAATATTTTTCCTAAATTTGTTTCAGATGTAAAAAAAGAGCTTTCTCATTATTTAGAGACTCTTGAGGTTTGTTCTAGTTCAATGATGGTAAATCATCTATCTTATACCTTCATCACTCATACCAAACATTTGGTGCTTAATCTACTACAAAATCAGCCAAAGCTGAAGGTTCTGGTTATGAGTAATTTTGATCAGTATCATGCAAAATCCGTTGCAGAGACACTTTCTTATTATTGCAGCAACAATTTTGAACTTGAAGTTTGGACTGAATTAGAATTATCAAAGGAATCTTTAGAAGAATCGCCTTATGATATCATCATTTCTAATTTTATTATTCCTCCGATTGAGAATAAGAGACTCATCTATTCAAATAATATAAACACGGTCTCACTCATATCTTTGTTAAATGCCATGATGTTTATTCGATTAGACTAGTGATTGAAAGAAGACTCCATCCATGTCTATGGTAGATTTCCTATAGATAGGTGGAGTCTTTTTGAATGATAAAAAAGCTTCATATGATTTATCATCAGAATTGAAAAATACTCATTAAATAGAATCATATGAAACAGTTCATTTTTATCATTAGCAGAGTTACTAGTTCCATTCATTTGTATGCTAGTCAATGACGAAGAGGTCCTCATTACTTGTAACCTCGATGACATAGTAGGCTAGGCCTGACAAGCTTTGCTGACGTTTGGTTAGACCTTTTCCTAACCACTCATCCATTGCCAAGTGATGTATTGATTTTTAGTTGTAAGATATGACATTGTGTTTTCCTTTTTATTTCTTAAAGCTGAGGATTGTTTTTCCACGTGAGCGACCATTAGCGACCTTGTCTAATGCGCTATTTACCTCTTCAAATGGATAAACTGTATCGATAGAGGGTTTGATTTCTAATTTACTAAAGAGGTCAGCTACCTCTTGTAATTGAGCACCATTGCTTTCTACAAAGATAAAATGGTATTGGACATCATATTTTTTCGCCATTTTATCAAATTTGCGACCTGCTAAGCCAAGAATCATCTGTTTCCATTTTGGTAGATTCATGCGTTTGGCAAAGGCACCGTTTGGCATGGCACGAAGGGAAACAAGCTGACCACCTTTTTTCATGATAGACATTTGTTTTTCAGTTTCAGCCCCACCAAGTGTATCGAGGACATAATCAACCTGGCTAACAGTTTTTGTATAATCCTCTGTTTTGTAATCGATAAATCTATCTGCTCCTAGTTTCAGAACACGCTCAGCACTATCTCCAGCTCCATTGGTGATGACCTTCAAACCTTTGGCCTTGGCAATTGGAATGGCCATTCCACCGACACCACCAGTCCCACCAGAAATAAAGATCGTTTTCCCAGCTTGAGCGCCCATGAGATCAAGAGCCTGCATGATAGTCAAGGCAGTAAGTGGAACAGCAGCAGCTTCCTCATCTGATAGATAGTCTGGAACCTGGGCTAAGGCTTGGCTATCGACAGCTACGTATTCTGCAAAGGCGCCGATATGATCAAGTGGCAGACGGCCAAAGACACGATCTCCTACCTGAAAGTTGTTAACTTTCTTGCCAATGCTTTCAACGATTCCAACCACTTCGTTACCTGCAGTTTGAGGAAGTTTGTAAGGAACAATCATCTTGACTTCACCACGAGAGATCATGTTATCGAGAGGATTAACCCCAGCTGCGGTGACTTTGATTAAAACTTCTTTGTCTGTGATACTTGGTTTAGCGATTTCTGTTATGTTCAGTGTGATATTATTTTTGTTATAAGTAGTGTGTTGTGCGGCTTTCATTGTCTTCTCTTTTCTTTTTTAATGCGACTGAGTATACTTGTATCTAATACAAGTATATGTTGTTTCAGGTAAAAACTGATTTGTTATCAAATCAGTTTCGGACTTGTTTGGCTTGTTTATATAGATTGTCAATGACATCTTCTAAAGTTTGATTTGCTAATTCCTTCTCTAATTGAGATTCGGCACTAGCGAAAAGCGGTGAAACTGCTCCTTGGATATGTTTTCCAACGGGACAATCGGGATTACTATTTTGATGAACAGGGAATAAACTAATGTGTTTGATTTCTTGAGTAGCATAGTAGATCTCTAGTAAAGTCATTTTCTTTGGAGACTTACTGAGTTGATAGCCTGTTTTTCCTTGCTGGGAATGAATCAAATCTGCATTTTTCAACAAGGCAATCACTTTTCGAATGTAACTAGCGTTAGTCCCAACACTAATAGCTAGTGCTTGAGAACTTAAGGTTTCCTTGCTTTCACTAATCATTGTTAAGATATGCAAAGCAACTGAGAATTTTGTATCCATCTGAACTCCTCTTTCAACAAACTTGTATCAGGTACAAGAACAAGTATAACATAAATTAAAAGAAAAGCAAGACTTTTGTTTTAAATTTTAAAAAATTTTAAGTGCAATCAGATTAAATATGTTTGGAAAGAGTGTTCACAAAATTATATCTTTAATATTCATTGGTAGAACAAAAGTAGAACAGATACGCAAAAAAGCCTTATTACAAGGCTTTTCCTGTTGTATTTAGATGCCCCCTACAGAAATTATAGGAGATATGTTGCTTAGATGTTCTTGATTTTCTGGTGTTTTGTAACGTTTAAATGAGTTTTTTGAGTTTGTTGATGTTGCGTTTCACGGCAATTGCACGACTCATTACTTGAAAAAGAATTTAAAATATAGTATAGTATAGTTAATTATAGATTAACACTTGGAGGAACTGATGAAGAATAATGAAAGATTAGGTATTAAATTAAGTAGAGATAGCGTTTTAGGATTGAGGGAAGTTAGAAGGCTTTATTTAGGCAGTTCAGATATCCCAGTTCCTGATAGTTATGTTATTGAAGTTGCTTATAAAGAGATATCAAATGAAATTGATATTATTGATTGGGTGGAGTTGAATAACTCAAAAATCAAGATAAGTGAAATTAGTGAAAGCGTGGATATGAATGCTACTAGCTTGAGAACGACTTTGACTTTAGATACGTTAGTATATGCTGGTATGAGAGATATACAGTTGAAGCTAAGAGAGCTTACAAAAGGGAGAGTATTCTTTTCATTTGTAGTGAAGTTAGTTTTGTTTGCTTCTATTTTAAAGAAAAAAGGTTTGCTAGAAAAATTTCAAAAAAAGTGTTAATCAAGTATTGACACTTTATCTGGATTTCGGTATAATATGCTTAGAAAGGAATCTTTCTAAATTTTTTTCGTCCTTATGTGTTAATCAAAGACGAATACAAAACATATTTTTTTACTCCAAAAAGTGTTAATCAATGATGTATTTGTTAGAGAGGTAGATAAATGGAATTGAGAGCACCACCAGTTATAACAGTATAAAACGTATAATAAAAATATTTTAACTTGAATTATAGAAAAGGAGAAACAAACTATGAAACAAAAACAACCGATTGTTTCTAGAACGAAACAACATACATTTGAAGAGCTTATTCAAGCCCAAAAGCTAGAAAGATTGGCAAAGTTGGCGCCTGATTTGGTTGGGAGGTATGGTTTTACTGCTAGCTGTGCGTCTTCATTTGCGAACTTGATTAAAGAAGCGTATAGGGGTAAAAATCTGAACGTAGTCTATGCGAGTCGAATGTTGGCTCTCTGGAATATCGCTTGCAGTTGTTATCATAAGGCTGATGGGTATTCTTTAGCAGATGTGCTTTTTAGTGATAAAAAAATTTTTCTAGAATCTTTTTATTATCACGATAATACATCAGATATCATCACTATTGATATGATAGAAGACGTTCGTCAAAACTGTTCAATGTTAAGCACTTTTGCTACTTCTGATAGTATTTCTGTTATTGAGTTTGAGATGGAGGAAGAATCCGACTTGTATTATTTTATTAAAGCAACATTAGGTTCTTCTTTTAGTCGCATGCACTATTCAGTATTAGTCAAGGCTCTTGCTGGTGCACTTACAAAGAATATATAAATGTATATTGTGATGGGGAGGTTCTCCTCCCTATTACATAGTGAGAAATGGAGGTTTTCTTTTATGAGTAACAATATTTATAAATATTTATTCTATATATCATTCTTGGGGTTCGCCGGTCTATTGTACTATGCATTAATTTTAATGAATGTCTTTTCTCCATTGTACGAAGGGACGGCAATCTTGTTATCTTATGTTATTATCATATTTCTTCTCGTATGCGTAGACATGGCTGCTACACCATTAGAGAATAACAAAGAGGAGAATAAAAATGATAAAGAAATATAGATTTTGCTTTCTTGGTTTTTTCGTCTTTGCTCTCTTATCTGTTTATAGCCCTACAGGCTTTGGGTCAGCCCTTAGTGTGATGTTCTCAATTTTAGCATTTCTTTTCTTTGCTACATTTTTTTACTATTTTATTAGAGTTAAATTAATTTCGCTTTCTCTTATTATCAAGGATATAAGAAATAAGATGAGGTAAAAATGTTAAAAGTTAAACAAACGGCTTCTTTGTCTGAGAATTACTTTGTTAATACATCTACATTAAGGAGTTTTCACTGGTTTACTATAGGATTTTTGAGCATATTGTCCCTTTCTAGTAGTATTCTTTTTAAGGGATGGTTTCTCCAAATGATTACATTATCTGTTGGATTGATTATAATTTTGTACATTGAAAGAAAAATCAAGGGATGGGCTCAGCAGATTGAACCGCTGTTAATTGTCAGAGAAAATCTTCTATTTATGCTTCGCAGAAATTCCTTTCTTTTTACAGCAACAAAAGATGGCGCTATTCTTCGTTCAGCTAAATTTAATTACCAATTGAATGATGTTTCAATTGTAATCCATGCATTGAAATCTGGGGATGAATTCACGAAAGAGATGGACAATTTAGACGTTCTCCTAAGCAGTGCTCTAGGGATAAGCTTATCGTCTAAAGAAGTTTATCCGACTCATGTTGAATATGTTTTTGTATATAGACAACCTGAGCGTTTACATGTTACCTCACTCCCTCTTGAAGATGATAGCTTGAAAATTAAAATCTATGATGATTTTGTTATCGATTTGAGAAAAAACTTTTCCATGCTTATATCGGGGGCCTCAGGTAGTGGTAAATCATTCCTTACATATTATTACTTGACTCGTTTCATATCTCAGACCGTAAATGGGAAACATGCAAAAATATATGTGATTGACCCAAAGATGTCAGATATTTATAAATTATGCAAACTTTCTGGTCTTCCAGTAGAAAATTATGGAACAACTAATGAGGATGCCTTTAGAATTTTGCGTCAGTATATCAAGGAGCTAGATAGACGTATGCTAATCTACAATCAAAGTGACTTGTTCGATAGTATTGGCATAGACTTAGGCTTTCCTCCTTTACTTTTACTGATAGAGGAGTATTCATCGTTAGTGGCTTCTATGGATAGTAAGGCTAAAAAAGATTTTGAAAATATGGTTGCTATCGTTGCTCAAAAAGCAAGGTCTTTATCTATGGGGGTCTGCATTGTTATGCAACAACCCCGTTCCGATAGCCTTTCAACAAATATTCGTGAACAATTGGTCAATGCTATTTTCCTTGGAGGAAGCCCCAGTAGGGAAAGTAGCCAGATGATGTTTGGCACAACAGATGTGCCGAAAGTTCAAAAAGGCAAAGGGGTGGGACTTTACTCTATAGAGCGAGAGCCTCCTAAGGAATTCCATTCCCCGATGTTTGATAGAGATGTATTTGAGACAATATTTTCAGTTTGGGAATGTGCTTCTAAAGATTATGCTAAAGATTATATGAAGGATGAAGATGTATGAGAATTTTAAGCGTTTTGAAGATGAATAGAATTTTTCTATTCATTTTCGAAATGCCATTGTGCAGCCGGCGGACAACAAGGCCGGTCAGACAGACGTCTGAATAAACGTATTTTATGTCCAATACTGATTGACATTAAAAGCTGTATATTATTTAAAATAAGGAAGGTTCTTAACTATGAAAGAAACTGTTGTTGTACTAGCTATATCAAATAAGCAAGAGAAAGAAAAGGGATGGTTGAAAATTGCCACAATTACGAATTCGTGGAGTGACCTAGGTATGCATTTCGATAAATCCAAATTTGGAGCTGTCTTTTCTGCTCCAGGCCTTTATGAGGTTGAAGTCGTTAATAATGCTTCATTTGGTCAAAATGCCCAATATGAGGTAACTCAAGCTAGAAAGATTGGGACTTTTGAAGAATTGATTGAAATGGCAAAAATTAAATAATTTATATTTTAGGGTAAGACTGGGCCTGCCAGCTTTGCTGGCAAGTGGAGCGTGGTCAGTGGAACGGCAGTCTTGCCCTAAAATTTAAGTGTATAGAATGTTTCAACTTTGTGTTTTTTGAAGGAGAAATTTCATGGATAAACAAGTTTTTAATCGGGCTCCCTCTAACAGCCCGATAACGATACATCAAATGTCTAATAAGAGTTACTCTAAATTTCAAGAGGAAGTATCTCTGAAGTATGGGTTTATCGGTCTGAAATTGGATAAGCTAAGTTTGACCGCTGAAGTTAGCGAGGAATTTCATTCTGAGATTCTTAGTGGGAACTTTACTTTATATGATTATTTTGGTGTAGTTGAGCCGAATTTAAATAGGAATGGTGAACTAGCTAGTTATAAAGGGCAATTCTTTAATGATGAAAAAGAGAATTGGTATATCGAGTATACCCCCGTTGCGTCGATTAAGATGAATAAAAGACCTTTAAAGATTGAATTTACTCCTTCAAAAGTTTCAAAAAAGAATTTTTTAATTGTTTTTCATAGAATGTTTCCGTACATGTCTAACATTGCAATATCTACTTTTCATTTAGCCTATGATTTTGAGCGAGATTTATCTGCTTTACGTGTAAATTGGCCAAAAGTAATGTATCGTCCTATTTATAAGGGTATGAAACTTGAGACTATGGATTTTGGTGCTCCTAAAGGTAATTATCATTTAACTGCTTATAACAAACTTAAAGAACGTATGGATAGTGGAGATATGGCAGAAATAGAAATTTATCAGCAATATGATAATCTATGGAGGATTGAGTATAAATTCTACAATGAAGGCAACATAAAAAAAGAATTAAAAAATGGATTACCATTCTTAGCTAAAATTCCAGTGTATATTGAAAATTTCAAAGGCTTAGAATTTAATAATTTAGGAGTTAATGAGAAGATTTATCTTTTCGCTCTTCGTAATAAGCCTGAATTATTTGCAGAATCTGATAAACGAACGGTAGCTAAGTATAAAAAACTTGCCGAAAGTATCTCTGAAGTTAATTTGAATGTCTTTTTTCAAAATGCTTTAGATTTTGTTGAAATCTTTAATCAAGAGCCTTGTCTGATAAATTTTTTTGAGTTTATGAATTCTATGTTACAAGGCGATATTCCAAAGTTAACAATAAACCAAGAATAATGATAGGGGAACGGTATGAAAGATACGATTTCTAATAAGGATTTGATTTCCATGGGCTATAGACCATCAACAGCAAATGCTATTATCCATCAAGCGAGGGATATTCTTGTCTCCAGAGGATATACATTTTACGAACGTAAACGATTAATGGTAGTCCCTAAATCCATTGTAAAAGAGTTGTTGGGAATGGAATTGTGAAATGGCTTATATCGAGTATAAACAGCGTGGGAAGAAAAGGCTTTGGTCGTTCTCTATACGTGAGAGGAGCAAGAGCCTACTCCATAAAAGCGGATTTAAAACAAAAAGAGAAGCTAAAATAGAAGCTGAGAAGGTGCTTCATAAGATAAACACAGGAAGTGTTTTACGCTTTAATATGACTTTACCAGAACTTTACCAAGAATGGCTTGATTTAAAAATTTTTCCTAGCAGTAGAAGTGAAGTCACAAAAAAGAAATATCTCATGAGAAAAAATGTTATTAAAAGGCTATTTGGCGATAAACCTGTATCACAAATTAAGCCTAGTGAATACCAAAGAATTATGAATAAGTATGGGCAAACAGTTAGTAGAAATTTTCTGGGTAGATTGAATTCTGGAATTCGTGCAAGTATACAGATGGCTATTGCTGATAAGGTGGTAATAGAAGATTTTACTGCTTATGTAGATTTATTTTCATCTAAGAGTGGACAAAAGGTTGAAGAAAAGTATTTACATACTGAATCTGACTATCAAAAAGTCTTAGTGTATTTGAAAAATAAGTTTGATTATCAGAAATCTATTGTACCGTATGTGATTTATTTTCTTTTTAAAACTGGCATGCGTTTTTCTGAGTTGATAGCTTTGACTTGGAATGATGTTGATGAAGTTGGAGAGCAAGTTAAAACTTATCGTCGCTACAATACCGCTATTCATAAGTTTACTCCACCAAAAAACAATACTTCAATAAGATTAGTTCCCATTACTTCAGATATGCTTTCCTTGTTAAAAACATTGAAAATATTACAACTAAAAACAAATAAAGAATTAAACATTGACAATAAAAATAATTTGATTTTTCAGCATTTTGGCTATGCCTACGATGTTCCAGATATTGCAACAGTCAATAAGGCTATAAAAGTAATGTTGAAGGAATTGCAAATTTCTCCATTGATTACTACTAAAGGAGCTAGACACACTTATGGTAGTTATTTATGGCATAATAATATTGATTTGGGAGTTATTGCGAAAATTTTAGGACACAAAGATATCTCTATGCTGGTTGAAGTTTATGGTCACACATTGGAGGAAAAAATTAGTGAGGAATTTATGGCTGTGAAAAGTTTGTTGTAAAAACACGGCAAATTGCACGACAATTTTTAAAAGGAAAGCAAAAAAAGCCCTATATTATAAGACTTTTCCTGTTGTATTTAGATGCCCCCTACAGGGATCGAACCTGTGACCCACGGATTAAGAGTCCGCTGCTCTGCCAGCTGAGCTAAGGAGGCAAAGAAAAAAGCTGTATTGGTGCCGAAACTTCACGGTTTGTATTGAACCCGCGCAATTAAGCAGGTGGGCAACTCGCTCTAACTGAAGCTGTTTCCGTGTGAGACGGCCTACATGCTGTTAGAAGACTTTTGTTTCCCTAATAATACAAAAAATAGTCGGTCAACACTTAAGTGTGAAGTCGTACACCACAGCGTTTCTATGTTTATATAATACCACTTTTTCAAAAAAAATCAAGAGGAAAGTGCAATTTTTTGAAAAGGATTTCAGATTTTTCGCAAACGGTCGATAGCTTCCTTTCTTTGAGCCAAAGCCCGTTCATATTTACCAGTATCTTCTGCTTGGAAATAGTGATGATTGCGAATTTTTTCTGGCAGATAGTCCTGTTTAATCCAATTTCCAGGATAGTTGTGTGGATAGAGATAGTCTTGGGCATTCCCCAGTTCCTTGCTTCCACTGTAGTGCCCATCACGCAGGTGTCGCGGAATAGGCAAGTGCCCTGATGTTTTGAGGTCGGCAAGAGCCTTGTCTATAGCCATATAGGCTGAGTTGGATTTTGGAGAAAGGGCCAAATCAATCACGACATTGGCAATGAGAATGCGGGCTTCTGGGAACCCAATCTTCTGGGCAGCATCAAGAGCAGTCACGGTGTGAATCTGGGCTTCAGGATTGGCCAAACCGATATCTTCATAGGCGATAACAGTCAAGCGACGAGCGAGACTAGGCAAATCACCAGCCTCAATCAAGCGTGCTGCGTAGTGGAGACTGGCATCTACATCCGAACCTCGTATGGACTTTTGCAGGGCTGAGAGTACGTCGTAATGTCCATCCCCATCCTTGTCCATGGTAATGTAGCTCCGCTGCAGGCTATTTTCCATGATGTCTAGAGTGATATGGCGTATGCCCTCGTCATTCTCAGGGGTAGAGAGAACTGCCAAATCCAGTGAGTTAAAGGCAGAACGAAGGTCTCCGTTTGTAGAGGTCGCAATGAAATCCAGCGCATCCTCATCTAGTTCTACTGGAAAATCAAAACCACGTTCAGGGTTATTTAGAGCTATCTGAAGAGCCTCTTTGACGTCTTGGTTAGACAGAGGTTCCAACTCAAAAATTTGAACACGGCTACGAATGGCAGGAGTGACAGAAAAGAAAGGATTTTCAGTCGTTGCTCCAATCATGATGACCAGTCCACTTTCCAAGAGTGGAAGAAGAAAGTCTTGCTTGGTCTTGTCTAGACGATGAATCTCGTCTAGTAATAGGATGAGACCACCAGAGAATTTCGCCTCTTCCGCAATTTCTTGCAGTCGCTTTTTACTATCAACTGTCGCATTGAAAGTTCGAAAGGCATACTTGGTCGTCCCAGCGATGGCAGAGGCAATACTGGTTTTGCCGATTCCAGGAGGTCCATAAAGAATCATGGAAGACAGACGGTTGGCTTCCACCATGCGGCGGATGATTTTTCCTTGTCCGACCAGATGTTCCTGACCGATGACCTGATCGATGGTTTTAGGGCGCATGCGAAGCGCGAGATTGTCTGGCATAGCAGTCCTTTCTAACGTGGATTTTCTGATGTATATGTGGTAAGATGGTAGTATCTATTTTAGCATATTTCCGAGCAATCGGGGCGATTTAAGAGTCGCATAGAAAGAGGACAAAATGGCAACATACGGATTTTTAGATGTTTTAGAGGAAGAGTTGGAGAAGAATTTTCCCTTTGACTTTGAGATTAGTTGGGACAAGCGCAACCACGCGGTTGAAGTGAGTTTTTTGTTAGAAGCGCAAAACTCTGCAGGCGTGGAGATGGTGGATGAAGATGGAGAGGTTTCATCAGAAGATATCCTCTTTGAAGAAGCGGTGCTTTTTTACAATCCTGCCAAGTCAACAGTCAATGAGGAAGACTATTTGACGGTTATCCCTTACCTGCCTAAAAAAGGTTTTTCTCGTGAATTTTTAGCTTATTTTACGCTATTCCTTAAAGATACTGCCGAGGTTGGACTGGATGCCCTTATGGACTTTTTGGAAGACCCAGAAGCAGAAGAATTTATCATGGAATGGAACCAAGAAGTCTTTGAAGAAGGAAAAGTTGGTTTGGAAGAGGGAAAATTTTATCCTTATCCAAGATACTAGGGATTATTGGGAGAGTTTATGAAAAAAATTGTGACGTATTTGATTCAGACAGTGTCTGTTCTTGTGATGATGCTAGCTTTTTCTTGTGGAACCATCGCATTTGCAGAGTTGGGGTATTCCGCAGTTTTAGTCTTTACTTTTGGTTATGCCTTCGCTCTTCTAAGCATGTATGTAATCTTTATTCTTCATGAGCTTGGTCATGCATTTTGTGGTTATCTGACAGGCTATCGGCTGGTGGCTTTTGGATTAGGAAACTTTCTTTTAACCAAAAAGTCAGGAAGGCTTCATCTTAGTCGAACAGCAGTTATAAAAAATGTTGGTGCTCAGTATATTGGTTTAAAAGAGAATGAAAGTGATCAAAGAATCATCTTGATGCTTTCAGGAGGCTTGATAGTTCACCTTTGCTTGATATTATTGGCAACACTTTTTGGTTTTTTGACAACAAACTGGTATTTTGCAGGCACTTGGATTTTTCTTAATTTGTCTTTCTTCCTAAATAACATTTTGCCAGTCGGCATCACCGATGGCGCAAAAATTTGGGAATTGCTACAACACCCTGAAAATACGAAATACGCCTACCTGATGTTGAGGCATTCTGCCCAGACCTTGCTAGCTCCTCAAGAATATGATTTAAAAGACTTTATCATGTCTGTTGATGAGGAGGTGAGAGGGAGTTTTGCAGAAAGTGTTCAGACTCTTCAGGGGGTGGTATTCATATTGGATGATAATATAGAACTTGCAAAGCAACAGTTTCAGTCTGTGTTAGAGAAAACAGATAATCCAATGTCTAAAACTATTTCTCAATTATACCTTCTTCAAATTGCTCTGATGGAAGGAGATAATAAGAAAGCGGAAGAATATGCAAGTATTCGAGGAGTCAAATCCTTTTTATCTATAAAAACAGCAGATATGCAGGTCATTCAAGCTTGGTATCAATTTAAGGTAAAGAAAGATGTGGTTCAAACTCACAAGGCAATGACGATTGCTAGACATAAAATGAATAGTAGCCGGATGTTACGGGATGAGAAAAAATATTATGAAAACTGGTTAGCCGAGCTGGAAAAGGAATTAACCGAAGGAGTCTAATATGGAAATAGAGATTTCTGATTTTACAGGCTGCAAGATTGCTTTATTTTGTGGGGATAAGCTTCTGACTATCTTACGAGATGATAAGACAAGCATTCCCTGGCCCAATATGTGGGAACTGCCCGGCGGTGGGCGAGAGGAGGATGAAAGTCCGTTTGAGTGCGTGGCGCGTGAAGTTTATGAAGAACTGGGAATTCATCTGACTGAGGATTGTCTGCTTTGGAGTGAGGTTTATCCAAGTATGCTTTTTGCGGATAAACAATCTGTATTTCTAGTCGGCAAGTTAACGCAAGAACAGTTTGACCAGATTGTATTTGGAGATGAAGGGCAAGCCTATAAACTGATTAACATTGAGGAATTTTTGACATCCAGTCAAGTTGTGCCTCAGTTGCAAGAGAGATTAAAAGATTATTTAAAAGTAAGTGATTAGAAAGGATGGTTCAGTTAAATTTCTAAACTGAACCCGCCCTAAACACTGTGCCAAAAAGATAAGACAAAGGTTGTTGTCATAGATACAAAAAAGATAGCTACTCATTCTATATATGCAAAAGACTATATGAATGCAAAACAAAAATTAAAAAATAAGCATGTACACTTATCAAAGGTGATGGAAAGTCGTTTAAGTAAAATTTTTTCATCAAAAGAAACTAAATTTTTATGTATCAGTCAACTAAATGACTTAATTGGGCAACATATGTAAATTCAGTAAATTTTGCCAAATTTCAAGTTCAAGTTAGCCATGAAGAATAAATTCTCTGGGTGATTTGTAGTTCAAGCATTTTTTAGAATAGTTATTAATCCAATTTTCGATGAATGCGACTTCTTTGGGAGTCGTTTTCTTAGTTCTCTTAGGTAACCATCTACGAATGAGCCTGTTGTGATTCTCATTAGTTCCCCTTTCCCAAGAGGCATA